>JAYTCN010000255.1:0-4027 GCA_043736475.1 Paracoccaceae bacterium | reverse complement strand
AGGGTGAAGGGTCCACCGCAGCCGCGTCCGCAGGCGCCCTAGAACATGGCTACACCGACAAACCCGCCTGGACGGGCGAGGACGAGGACGAATCGCTTGCCTGGCTTGATCTGAAGGAGGTTGAGGCGAATTTTTCCCAATTCGAGGAAGAAGCCGGACAGGCGTCCAGACCGCCCGGCGGGCCGAAGCCATTGCTCGGCGGGCAGCTTTGGTCAAGCTTTGACCCGGCGTTCGGGATCAAGCAGGCGATCTTCGTTTCGCCTGCCGCGCTAAATCAGGGCCGGGCTGAAATCCTGTTTTACGTCCACGGCCTGCTTGGGCCGTGCGGCGGGCGGCCAAAGGGCGGAATGGCGTCCTTCATTTCAGACGAGAAGTTCGCGCTGGGCGCGAGCGTCGTAGCGAGCGGTCGACCGATCATCCTGATCGTTCCGCAGTTCCAGGATGCTGGCGATGCCAGTTGGTCGGCGCACGGCCTCGCCCGACCCGAGGCGCTCAACCGCTACCTCGACCGCAGGATGGCCGAGGTCGGCAAGAGGCTTCAGACCGCGCCGCCCGTGGCTTCTGACTTGATCGTTGCGGGCCATTCCAAGGCATTTGAGGTGCTTTACCGCCTCGCGCGATCGCATGGCTCACCGGCACTGGCGCAAATGCCGCTTGCGTGCCTGTCGGGTCTCTGGATGCTTGACGCGAGTTACGGCAGAGTTCCGCATGACCAGATTGCCGCGCTTCTCGATGCCAAACCCCGACTTAGCGTCAAGCTGGTATATCGCGCGGGATCCAAGACCGACTCGTTCGGTGGCAAGCGGCGCGAGGGGCGTCTGTCGCTCATTCCTGTTCCCGCAAGGGCAGTCAGCCATTGTGCTATTCCGGCCAGGTGTCTGGCAGATCTTCTTGCCAATCGTCCGGTCGCCGCTTCGAACGCCGTCTTGCAAGCGCATGAAGACAGCTATGCGCTCGCTTATGCGAACGAAGCAGAGGATGAGGAGCTGTTCGAGCTTGAGGATGAGGAAAGCGCCTGGCCGGACAGATTTGGCGAGGACGAGGATAGCGAAGACGAGGCGGAAGACTTTGATCACGACATCTGGGGGTCGGAAAGCGGGAACGAAGCCGAGCACAGCGGCAGCCTTGGCGAGGGGTCTTTCGAGGGGATCGGGCCATTCATGGAATCCGAAATCTGGTCAGGCTCGCCCGACCAGATCGCCTTTCGCGAACGTGTGCTTGCAGCGCACATCAAACGGACGGAAAAAAGCAAGCGACAGCGAGCGCTTCCCGATCTGACCGAGGGTCAGCTGGCAACGATCCCCGGCACCAAAGTGAAGACCAGGAAAGACACGGCGCAGGCAGCAGGAAGGCTGCTTATTGCAGCCAACGCTGCGCTGGCTGCGGCTCAGGCGGCGGGCGATGCCGATGCGCTCAAGATCCGCAGCATCTCTGTCGCGAGCGGGTATCGCAGCGGCAGCCGTCAGCTAAACCTTTGGCGGCGCGTGTTTTCCGCCAAAGGTGGGTATTACGACAGAACGGAAGCGCTACGCCAGAGCTTGCCCAGCGGTCCGCATTCCGACGCAGCTATCACTTATCTGCTGAAACCCAAAGACGCAGGTGGCTTTGGCTTGGGCGGGCGTATCGCTGCGCCGGGTTTCAGCAACCATCAAAGCGGCATCGCCCTCGATTTACTCGTAAATTTGCAGAATGGACGGACAATCAAGCTTGATAGCCAGGACAAGTATCGCGCCATCTGGCGCAAATCCTGGATCCACAAATGGATGAAGGGCAACGCTGACACATTCGGCTTTCAGCCGATTCCCACCGAAGAATGGCACTGGGAATACCGCCCAGCTGCCGGGTCGGAGCCGCAAAAATTCGACGCGTTCGAAGGTGAGGACGAAGGCGACAACGCATTCGAAAGCTACGCTCTCGAGGACGAAGAGGAGAGCGAGGATTTCCAAGGCCAAACCGGGTTTGACGGCGAACGGGAGGACTTCGACGCATCGGGCAATGAGGCTGACGAGACCATGTTGCATGAAGCGCTGGACCCGGCGCTGTCGGATCTGGCAGAGCGCATCATGTCGCGCGAGACGCCCGCCTTCGAACTCGAGCGCCCCGCATCCTGGACCTCCTGTTTTTCAAGCGCCGACGCGGCCAAGGTCAAGAAGGCCTATGACGACAACACAGCCGCTGGCGATGCCAATGGCATCGACCGATGCAGTTGCATCGTGATGCTCAATGTCGCGCTTGGCCAGCTGCTCGGCCTTGGGCTCAAGCAAAGCCGTGCTCGCAGCAAGAGCGAACGGCGCGTGATGATGGCAAAGCTGATAACGGAAACCATCGAAAAGGCGATGGGGCAGCTTAGAAGCGGTGGTTACGCGACCAGTCCGGCCTTGTTCAACTTTTTCGACCGCCGCAACCGAACGGCCGGAACGTTGAAGCCCGAACGCCTCAAGAGGAGTGTTTCAAAGTATGTTGTCGACAATTCGACGCAGAATTGCTGGTCCGCGTTTGGCCTTTCTGTCATGGATGGCTACCACAGCGTCCTGTTGCTGGTCGATCGCACGGGCACAGCCACCAAGGTCTATTGGCTCGATCAGTTCACCAACGGGTTGGGAGTTGATATGACCGGCAGTCTGGATCAACGCCTGACCGAACGCACACAGACCTTCTGGCAAGGCGTGATGGACGTAAAGAAGGTTGGCTACAACACCACGATCCGCCTGTGGAAACTGCGCAAGCGCTATTGAAGCGTCGGCGTCAAATAGGGTGCGCCGTCAATGACATTGGCCACCGTGCAATTCGGCTCGGCGTCGAGGATTGCATGGATCGTGGCACGGTCATGGCTTCCATCTCGTGAAAGCGGCGCAGGCGACTGCGGTCGATTTGGGTCAGATCTTCGGTCACGGGCAGCGCCCCAGATCGGCGCAAATGTTCTCGGCATGTTCCAGCCCAACCGAAGGGCGGAAGGCGCCCCGCCCAGTCAGCCCGAAACTGCGCTTCGGCAGCACCCGCGTGGCCATAGGTCGATTTCAGGATGTCGTCGGTGCCGATCCAATAGATCAGGCTGCGTCGACGGCCCAACGGGACCGCGAAATGCAAATGTTGTAGGTCCTTGACCATGCGGCGGGCGATCTCGGCACCGTCCTCATGGGTCTGGAAGGTCACCATCCCCGAGAAATTCGTCATCTGCCGTCGGGCGAGGTCATGTTGAGGATGCGAAGGCAGGCCGGGGAATAGACCCGCGCCAACGCCGGATGCGCCTCAAGCCAAAGTGGCACGGCCATGGCCTGAGTCTCGTGCGCCCGCATGCGGATGGGCAGGGTTTCAGCGCCGCGCATGATCAGCCAAGCGTTGAAGGGCGAAAGCACGCCGTCAAAATGCACCGCCGCTTCCAGATTCAGCGCATCCATCCCGGACATACGGCCCAGAACCGCGCCGCCCATCGCATCGCCATGGCCGCCGATGTATTTGGTCAGCGAATGCACCACGAAATCCGCCCAAAGCGCCAAAGATCGCGTGGTCGCCCGCGCTCAGCCACCCCATGATCACTGCATGGGTGGCGGCAATGCCCGAGGCGAAGCAGCGCGCCTCTTCGACGCCTCTTCCAGGGCGACCAGCTTCTCCTCCAACTGCCGCACCGTGGGGCTGCAGGAACGGGCATAGATGTAACCCGCACTCTCATCCTCGTCCAAGGCCGAGAAGCCGGTCAATTCACGCGGAAGGAAGGTGGTCGACATGACAAGGTTGGGTGAGGAGGCGCGGGTCGCGGGGTCGACCGCTTCTCCGGCGTGGATGGCAAGGGTCCCCGCCCCGCGTGTCGAAAGGCATCAAATTGTGGTGCGCATAGAGCGAACGGCTGCTTTCTTTAGATTGTCCAACGGCATTGCGGCACCCGCTCGGGGCCGCTTTCCACCCATTGTTCAGGCCCCCTGCCTGCTGTCTAAGGGATGCACACATTGTCAGGTTTGGTTTTCCCGGTGCGCTTGACGGGTTGAGTGTTGCATGATTCGGTTGTCTTACCTTGAATGGAGGGTGGCTG
>JAYTCN010000254.1:0-23320 GCA_043736475.1 Paracoccaceae bacterium | reverse complement strand
TCGCGCTGCCGGGCGTCACGATAAACCGAAATTCTGGCCCGCAAATCGCGCGGGAACGCCGCGTTCCGGTTGTCCAGCAGGGCTTTGACGGCACGCGCGGCCAATCGGTCGAGCACGAAACTGCCGCCGGGCACTTTTGCCAGGAAAAAAGTTGGTTGGGACAGTTCCAAAAAATGCTTAAAGTAGGTGTGTTCGACTCTGTCGATGCCGGTCAGTTGCGGGTGTCGGGCCCGCGAAATGCTTCGGGTAATATCCAGGACCAGTGTTTCCATTCAGCGAAGATAGCCCGTCCCCCGATGCCAGGCCCAGGCATCACCAATCATCTGTCGCAAGTCGGATTTCTGTACCGACCACCCCAACAGGCGCGCCGCCTTTGTGCTGGCGGAAACCAGCTTTGCGTTATCGCCGGCGCGTCGCGGCCCGATCGAAGTTGATATCGTCGTTCCGGTCGTTTCTTCGACCATGCGCAGTATTTCCAATACCGAATAGCCGTGACCGGTGCCGAGATTGAAAGTTTCCGACAGTCCGCCCTCAATCAACCAACGCAGCGCAAACAAATGCGCCTGGGCCAAATCTTCGACGTGGATATAGTCCCGAATGCAGGTTCCATCGGGTGTTGCATAGTCATCGCCGTTTACAGCCACAACTTTGCCTTCGACCGCGGCGTGAATTGCGATCGGAATCAAATGGGTCTCAGGCCGGTGAAACTCACCGATCTCCGCTTCTGAATCGGCCCCGGCAACGTTGAAGTAACGAAGTTTGACCGATCGGATTCCCGTGGTTCCAGCAATGGAAATTGCATTTTCAGCATCAAGTTTCGTGCGGCCATATACGCTGTTGGGCGCGAGCTCGGCCTCCTCTGTCAAAAGTTCGGCGCTTCCGGCTTGGTAAACCGCGCAAGTTGATGAAAATATGATTTTTGCGACATGATACCGCTCCATGGCTTTCAGAAGATTGCCGGTGCCCACAACGTTCACCTCGTGATACTCTTCTGGGCGCAACATGGATTTCGCGATGTCCGACAGTGCGGCGATGTGAAGAACCGCGTCCGGTTTGTGCAATCGCATGACTTCTTCAACGCGGTCAATGTCTCGCAGGTCGCCCTCTTCAAGAGGACCAAATCGAACGGCATCGCGCCATCCGGTTGAGATGTTGTCAAAAGTCACTGGAATATGCCCGGCAGCTTTCAGGGCCTTGCAAATATGCGACCCGACGTAACCAGCGCCCCCAGTGACCAGAATATTCGCCAAACTGCCTCCGGATTTCAAATCCGGAGAACGCTTACTCCGCCGCTCGGGAAACTTCTATGGTTTCGAGCAGATAAGCCAGAAATTCGTCGCGAAGTTCCTCGCGCGCCAATCCAAAGGCAACGGTTGCCTGCAAAAAGCCGGCTTTTGACCCGCAGTCGAACCGATGCCCAGAGAACCGGAACCCGTAAACGTTGTCGCTGCGGCCAATTTCCTGAGCGATGGCGTCGGTCAGTTGAATTTCACCGCCGGCGCCCTTCATCGTATTGTTCAAGTTCTCGAGCACATTTGGCGTCAAAATATATCGCCCGATCACCGCCAGCTGGCTCGGCGCTTCCGACGGCGCCGGCTTTTCCACCATTCCCTTGACGGAGACGAGAGCGCCCATATCTTCCTTGATATCCAGGATGCCATAAGAAGCCGTTTGCGGCAGCGAAACATCCATTGCGGCAACCATGTTGCCACCGACGTTGGCATAAGCTTCGACCATCTGCTGCAAACACGGTTTGTCGGCCGCAATCACGTCGTCGGGCAGAATGACGGCGAACGGTTCATTACCGATCAATCTGCGCGCGCACCAAACCGCATGACCCAAGCCAAGCGCCTCGCGCTGCCGTACATAAGCGATTGCACCGCTGTCCATGTCGGTTCGCTTGAGCTCAGCCAAAAGTTCGGTCTTGTTTCTTGTGCGCAAGTTCGTTTCAAGATCGGGCGCGCTGTCGAAATAATCTTCCAGAGCGCTTTTCCCGCGAGAGGTAACGAAAATAAACTCGTCAATACCCGCAGACCGCGCCTCGTCGATCGCGTATTGGATCAAAGGCCGATCTACCAACGACAAGATCTCTTTGGGAATTGATTTTGTTGCAGGAAGGAATCGCGTTCCCAGTCCGGCAACCGGAAAAATTGCTTTTGTGATTTTTGATCTCATAAACGTACGTTTTCCATAGACTCGAATATTCCGCTCTTGTTCCATTTGTCAGCGATTAGAGGCAAAACTGTGACCTCGCTGTGATCTATAGCACAATTTACGTTGTCTCATCGGAACGCCCGCCCGGCTCGAGCAGGTTGCGGAATCCTTCCAGTCCGGCAATCTTTTTTGGGTCGTGGCTAACTCTACCCCATACCGATCCGGCGACAAAATCAAAACTGCGCTGGTCGGCAATCCGCGCGATCTCTTCGGCGAATCGTCGCCGTCTACGCGTATATTTCCACAAGGATGCCCGTCGCGCCGCCCGGCCATACACGCCGCCCGTGTGCAGCCAATAGCCTTCGGATTGGTAGCGAACGGTCAGCGCCAAACCAGTCAACGATAGACAAACCACCGTGACATTGGCCCCCGAATTAGCCAAGTCGGCGGCAACGCGCCGCAACTTTCCGCCGACCAAAAAGCCGCCACACAAAGCCACCCGCGTCATTTCTGCGGGTGCGCATTCATTCTGAAGCCCGGCCCGCGGGACCAAAATGGCATCCTTGCCAAAATCTCTCGCCATTCCGGCAGCCAGTCCCGCTTCGAAAGACTTTCGCAATCGGGACACGCCCGCAAACTCGATCAAGCCAAGCGAGAATGACGAAAGAATGCGGCTGCTGATTTCATTTCGGAAGGCAACAAGCGCCGGACCCGGATCGCCATTGCAGTGTTTTTTCAGAAATACGGCCTTGCTTGCACCGATTTCGAAATAGCTTTTGGGGACGCGGCTTTTGGTGCGCAAGTTGCTTTCTGCAAGTCCGTGGTGAACTATGGCCCGGTGAACAATTGCCGTGCGCCAGCCGGCACGAGCCAAACGCCAATTCACATCAGCCTCGTCAAGAAAATAGCGGAAGGCTTCATCAAACCCGCCGATGGTCTCAATGGCAGAACGACGAAATGCGCAATTCGTCCCATGCGTCTTGATGGCATGACCCGGTTCTGGCGGATAGATGCCCGCAGCAAGACTGCCGCCGGTCTCGTCGCCCGTGCAGGTGATCATGATGGGTTGCCATTGCACCTCCACGCCGTTCCGCCCCAGAATATCGCCGCCCGCCGCACCAACGCGGGGATGGGCAAAAGGTTCCAATAACCGCTCCAGCCACCGTGGTTCCGGCACAGAATCGTCATCGCAAAACGCGATGATCTCGCCACTGGCAGCGCAGATTCCCTTATTTCGTGCGGCCGATATGTTCGCGTCGTCAAACGATACAAACTTTGCGCCCGTCATTGCCGTTTCCGCTTGCGGGGAATTCGTGACCACAACCACATCAAAACCGGCAATTGTCTGCTGGGTCAGCGCCTTCAGCGTTCGTGCCAACATTTGCGGCCGATCGCGGCTTACCAAAACCACCGAGGCCTGCACCATCGCAGTTAATCCTGCTGCTGTTGTTTCAGAATGCGCTCAATCCGTTCGACATCAACCGGGTTATTGAGTTCCCAGAACTGCCTGCCGCGCGCTTCGACTTCGACACATTGCACCGGACAGCCATTTTCCATGAAACGCAACTGCTCCAGCCCTTCCCACCGCTCAAGCGAGCCCTCGGTCCAGGCCAAGTACGATTGAAGGGCTTCGGCGCGGTAGGCATAGACGCCGACGTGATGAAAGACCGGTGTGACGTCAGTACCAGAAAAACTGCGTCCCGTGTAGGGGACCACTTCCTTGGAAAAATAAAGTGCCCGGCCGCGCCGGTCGAATACCGCCGTTGTGCCGCCGACCCTGCCATTTTTGCGATCCTCCAGAAAGCCGTTCAGAGCGGCGGCATCGCAGCGCAGAACCGGGGTGGCAACCTGGACCTGTCTGCCAGCCAGCATCGCATCAACCAAAGCTTCGACGAACCAGTGCGGTGTCAACGGCGCATCGCCCTGCAAGTTGATGATGATCTCTGCATCGCCAAGCTGCGCCAAAGTCTCGGCACACCTTTCGGTTCCATTTCGGCACGATTTTGACGTCATGATCACTTCCGCGCCAAACCGACGCGCCGCATCGGCAATCCGGCTGTCGTCGGTCGACACCACGACACGGTCCACCCCGGACACGTGACTGGCCGCAAGCCAGCTTCGTTCGATCAAAGTCTTTTCAACGCCCGTTGCCCCCCGCAATGTTACCAGCGGCTTGCCAGGGTAGCGCGTTGAGTCAAAGCGCGCCGGAATGATCAGGACAATACCCACGCTGTCAGTCCTTCAATGCCACGCCTGGCGCGTAGGCAATGAAAAACGGGTTCGCATAGTCATTTTTTCCATATCGCAGCGCGGCATGATCATCAAAGCGAACCACATTTCCCCCGGCGCCTGAAAGCACGGCGTGGCCGGCAGCGGTATCCCATTCCATCGTCCGTCCGAGGCGGGGGTAAAGGTCCGCTTCGCCAGCCGCCAACAGACAGAATTTCATCGAGGAGCCGGCCGGGTTGAAGTTGGCAACGCGGTACTTGGCGATGTATTCGTCGGTCGCCTGATCGCGGTGCGATTTCGACGCGACAACAATCAGGGCCATATTATTCGGTACCCGTACTTTTAGTGGTACAACTTTGCCCACCGAACTTTTTGAAAATGCGCCGGTTTCCTCGACACTCTGCCCGTCAGACTGTGTCCAGAACAGCCGATTCTTGGCGGGCGCATAGACGACACCGCGGGTGGGGATACCATCTTCGACCAATGCAATGTTGACCGTGAAATCGCCGCGGCGCTGGATAAACTCCTTCGTGCCATCCAGCGGATCGACGATCAAAAACGTTCCGGCCTTGGCGCCATGGCTCGCCGACTGCTCTTCCGTCACCAGAACAACGCCGGGAAACGCTTCAATCAGACCCGTTGAAATGATCTTGTCGGCCGCTTCATCAGCCGCCGTCACCGGACTTGAATCATCCTTGGCGCGGATTGAAAAATCGTCGCTGCCATAGATTTCCATGATCGCATCGCCCGCTTCCAATGCCAGCCGCCTGAAGGTCGTGCTGATCCGGTCATAATCCATTCGTGCAATGTCCCCGTTTTAACTGGCGATTGCGTCATTTCGCTGCGGCATCTACTTATAGCCGCGATGACAAGTCGAAAAGCCCGATTGTGAACCAGCCCGGTGCCGAGGATGAGTACTTTTCTCAAAAACAGGAACCTCGCTGAAGCAGCATCGGCTCTGCTGGAACTTGTCTATCATTGCACTGTCCGCGACGTCCGCATGGCCAGCGGCAATGCTTCTCTGGGTCTGGCCATCGTTTTGCTGCAAAACATCGCGCTGATGGCCGTTATGTACCTGGTTTACTCGCTGTTCGGCGGCCTGCGCGCGGTCGCTATCCGCGGTGACTTTGTCGTTTATCTCGTCACCGGAATATTCCTGCTTATGACCCATAACCTAGTGCTGAATGCGGTGATGAAGTCTGGCACCGCAACCAGTTCGATGATGCAGCACGCCCCGATGACACCGGTTGTCAGCGTGGCAGCAGCGGCTTTGTCGGTGTTGTATCAGCAGCTGATGAGCGGCCTGATCATTTATGCCGCCGTGCATATCTGGAAAGGCAAATTTCCGCTGGCGGAGCCGGCCGGTCTGATCGTGCCATTCCTGCTGGCCTGGTCGAGCGGCATAGCCGTCGGTTTGATATTCAAAGGGCTGCTTCCCTTCGCGCCTCGACTGGTAACAACCATTTCGCGGGTCTATCGGATTGCCAACATGTTCACCTCTGGCAAACTTCTTCCCGCCAATTACATGGGGGCAAAGTTGCTGGGCTGGTTCATCTGGAACCCGTTGCTGCACTGTATCGATCAGGCCAGAGGGGCGGCTTTTGTGAACTACTTTCCGCATTATACCAACCTTGCCTATCCGTTCTGGTTCACGGCGGGTTTGATGCTGCTGGGTCTTATGGTCGACTTTTGGCTGCGCCGGAACATGAGCATCAGCTGGGGCAAACGATGACTTTTCCGTGTGGAACGCTGGCGTTACAGACATTCGCCATGCCCGCAGACACCAGTGCAAACGGCGATATTTTCGGCGGTTGGCTGATGGCCCAAACGGATTTGGCGTCGTCCGTCATGGCTCGCGGCCGCCCTCAGTCCACCACCCGCAACGTCAGATTGATCCTGCCGCCGCCGGACACCAGCGTCGATCCACCAAAGCGGATCCGGTCGATGCCGTGAAAGGCCAGCCGCGCCGCGCCGCCCATCACCACGACGGTTCCGCTTTCGAGCCAGATCGACTCTGTCGGGTCCGCCCGCGAAACACCGCCGATCCGAAACAACCCCGGATCACCCAGCGAGATCGACACCACCGGCGACGAAAAGTCGGTCTCGTCCTTGTCCTGATGCAGCCCCATGCGCGCCTTTTCGTTGTAGTGGTTGATCAAGCAACAATCCGGCGGTCGCGGTGACGCTGCATGCGCTTTCCAGACGTCCAGTACAGAAATTGGTATCGGCGGCCAGGGCACGCCTGACGGGTGCTTGGTTATATAGCGGTAACCATTCTTGTCAGAATACCACCCGTATTTTCCTGCCGAGGTTATCCGTACGGACATCGGCTTGCCCCATCCGGTCAATGGGGAAAATGGCGGGGCATGCGTGCAAACGCGCTCGACATCAGCCAATATTGCCGCTTGCGCATGCCGGTCCAGGGCACCCGCAATCACACGGAATCCGCGAATGTCACACTCGTATTTTTTGATCATGCGGCGAAAATGGCACCAAACTGATTGGCCCTCCACCCGATTCCTGCGCAACAGCGACTTAAATTGTGATCGGCGGCGCTTGCGGCCAAAAAACCGCAACCCTATATACCGGGCAACGGTCGGAACTTCCCGATCATCAATTGAAACCACCTTGGGATGAAGGTCGGGGGCTGTTCTCGGACCAGACCTTCAACATCGCCTTGAAAGGAAAATTGCATGGCTAAAGTCATTGGTATCGACCTCGGGACCACCAATTCCTGCGTGGCGATCATGGATGGCGCTGCTGCGCGCGTGATCGAGAACTCCGAAGGGGCCCGCACCACGCCCTCAATCGTCGGCTTCACCGACGATGAACGCCTCGTCGGCCAGTCGGCCAAGCGACAGGCGGTCACCAATCCGGAAAACACCCTGTTTGCCATCAAGCGGCTGATCGGTCGCCGCACCGACGACCCGATGGTCACCAAAGACCGCGACATGGTGCCCTACAACATCGTCGGCGGCCCGAACGGCGACGCCTGGGTGGAGGTGAAGGGCGAAAAATTCAGCCCGAGCCAAATCTCGGCGTTCATCCTGCAAAAGATGAAAGAAACCGCCGAATCCTATCTCGGCCAGACCGTGACGCAAGCCGTCATCACCGTTCCGGCCTATTTCAACGACGCACAACGCCAGGCGACCAAAGACGCCGGCAAGATCGCCGGTCTGGAAGTGCTGCGCATCATCAACGAACCGACGGCTGCCGCACTGGCTTATGGCCTCGACAAGGAGGGCGGCAAGACCATCGCCGTCTATGACCTTGGCGGCGGCACCTTTGACGTGTCGATCCTCGAGATCGACGACGGCCTGTTCGAGGTCAAATCCACCAATGGCGATACATTTCTCGGCGGTGAAGACTTTGACATGCGCATCGTTGATCATCTGGCGACCGAGTTCAAAAAGGAACACGGCGTTGACCTGAAGAAAGACAAGATGGCGCTGCAGCGGCTGAAAGAGGCGGCAGAGAAAGCCAAGATCGAACTGTCCTCGGCGACGCAAACCGAAATCAACCAGCCGTTCATTTCGATGGACCCAAAAACCCACCAGCCTTTGCACCTCGTGGTCAAACTGACCCGCGCCAAGCTGGAAAGCATGGTTGAAGACCTGATCAAGAAGTCGATGAAACCCTGCGCCGATGCGTTGAAAGACGCGGGCCTGACCAAAGCCGACATCGACGAAGTCGTGCTGGTCGGCGGCATGACCCGGATGCCGCGGGTGATCGAGGAAGTGACCAAATTCTTCGGCAAGGAACCGCATAAGGGCGTCAACCCCGACGAGGTTGTGGCGCTGGGCGCGGCCATTCAGGCCGGCGTGCTGCAGGGCGACGTCAAGGACGTGGTCCTCTTGGACGTAACCCCGTTGTCGCTGGGCATTGAGACTCTCGGCGGCGTCTTCACCCGCCTGATCGACCGCAACACCACGATCCCGAGCAAAAAGTCACAGATCTTTTCCACCGCCGAAGACAACCAGAACGCGGTGACGATCCGGGTTTTCCAGGGCGAGCGCGAAATGGCAGCCGACAACAAAATGCTCGGCCAATTCAACCTCGAACAGATTCCGCCGGCGCCGCGCGGCATCCCGCAGATCGAAGTCACCTTTGACATCGACGCCAACGGCATTGTCTCGGTTTCGGCCAAGGACAAAGGCACCAACAAGGAACACAAGATCACCATTCAGGCCTCGGGTGGATTGTCCGATTCCGACATCGAGAAGATGGTGAAGGACGCCGAAGAGAACGCCGCGGCCGACAAAACGCGCCGCGAATTGGTCGAGGCGAAAAACCATGCCGAAAGCCTGATCCATGGCACCGAAAAATCGGTAAAGGAACATGGCGAAAAGGTCGATCCGACCACGATCGAAGTGATCGAGCTGTCAATCAAGGTGTTGAAGGAAGCACTTGAGACCGGCGATGCCGATCGCATCAAGGCCCGTGCGCAAGACGTGACCGAGGCCGCCATGAAATTGGGCGAAGCAATCTACAAGACCCAGTCTGAGGAAGCTGCCCGCGCCGATGGCGATGAGCCGGCACCGGTTGATGAGGACGTCGTTGATGCCGATTACGAGGACATGGACGACAAGGACAGGCGGGCCTGATCCGCTTAAATGACTTGACCACATCAGGGCCCGTCTGCGAAGGCGGGCCTGTCGCATTCAACGGGGAATACGGCCTGTCATGGCAAAGCGCGATTTCTACGATGTTCTGGGCACGGCCAAGAATGCCTCGGCTGAAGAGCTGAAGAAGGCATACCGGCAGAAAGCCAAGGAACTCCACCCCGACCGCAACAAGAACGACAAGACGCTCGAAGCCAAGTTCAAGGAAGTGAACGAGGCATACGACGTGCTAAAAGACACTGGCAAAAAAGCCGCCTACGATCGTTTTGGCCATGCCGCTTTCGAGGGTGGCAGCAACGGGCCGCGCGGTGGCGGCTTCAACCCGGGTCAGGGCGGCGATTTCGCCAGCGCTTTTTCGGATGTTTTCGATGACTTGTTCGGAAATTTTGCCGGTGGCGGCCGTCGCGGCGGGCAGCAGCGCGCGACACGGGGCTCGGATCTGCGCTACAACTTGCGCGTCTCGCTTGAAGAGGCTTTTCACAGTAAACAAGCCAATATCACGGTGCCCGGCTCGACCGCTTGCGAGATCTGCAGGGGCACCGGAGCAGAAGGTGGCGCCGAGCCGGTGACCTGCCCGACCTGTTCGGGCATGGGCAAGGTCCGTGCCCAACAGGGCTTTTTCACTGTTGAACGGACCTGTCCCACTTGCGCTGGTCGCGGCCAGACGATCAAGAACCCCTGCAAGTCCTGTGCCGGAGCAGGTCGTGTGCAGCGCGATCGCAGCCTGAATGTCAACATTCCGGCGGGCGTCGAAACCGGAACACGAATTCGTTTGGCCGGGGAGGGCGAGGCCGGGCTGCGCGGCGGACCTTCGGGCGACCTCTACATTTTCATCGAAGTCCGCGACCACGCGATCTTCAAGCGCGAAGCGGAAAACCTCTATTGCAAGATTCCCGTCTCGATGGCGACCGCCTCGCTCGGCGGCGAGATCGAAGCCCCGACGCTGGATGGCGGCCGCTCGCGGGTGAAAGTACCGGCAGGGGTGCAGTCGGGCAAACAATTGCGCCTGCGCGGCAAGGGCATGCCCGCCCTGCGCGGCCACGGTGCCGGCGACCTTTACATCGAGCTCTCGGTCGAAACCCCGGTCAATCTGACAGCTAAGCAGCGCGAATTGCTGATGGAATTCGAGAAACTGTCGAAAGACAATTCGCCAGAAAGCTCGGATTTCTTCGCCAAGGTCAAGGGGTTCTGGGATGGGATGAAGGGGTGAGGGCCTGACAGTGCGTCACTTGACGTACGGTTCGGAACCGCGAGTACCGTTTCCAAAGAAACAATCTATTTCTAGTTGCGGAAGGCATGGCGACAATCGCAATTTTCGAATCAAGTGCTAACAATCTCACAATTGAACTTCCGCGTGGATCGCGACTCTTGACGCGAGTCTCGGGCTGATTCAAGATATCGCGCACTGTAACGCGGGAACCTACCTTGGATAGACCATTGATGCTGCGGATACGTACGCGAGAGACTGCAGCCTTGTGGATTCAATGGCTGCGTCTATATTTCATCGTGATGGTAACTAAGATCTATAATATCCCATTCCTTGGCAATGGCTCGGCATTTTGGGCCTTTCTCGATGCCTATGCAACGAGCCTAGATGTCGACCCCATCTGTGGTAAACCGGCGCTTCATCGTGCGCCAGACGCGCTTTGGGAAGATTTTGTTCGCGTTGCGGCGGACGCAAACTACGCTCTCAGCAAGCGTGCAAAAATCTGATGGCAGATGCCGGTTCAGATGGCGAGGGCGACGATGCAATTCCGCCAGCTATTACGGCTGAAGAGCTAGACAAAATTCCCGATGCCGGAATTCGACACAAGGTTGAGTATCTTGTGCAGGGTCGTTTTGAAATGATCCGCAGCCCTTTGTTGCCGCCCGAAATATTAGCTCGCTACGGTGAAGTGGTTCCTGGTTTGCCGGAAAAACTCGTCAGGTGGACCGAAGAAGAAACCGCGCATCGCCGTTCCTTGGAAAAATCAGCTTTTGAAGAAAGGCGCTCGGTCCGGGCGCGGGGACAGCTTTTTGGTTTCTGTGTCGCAATTATTGGAGTAGTTTCCGCAGCTCTATTGGCCGCATATACTAACTCGACAGCTGGCACGACGGCGGCAAGCATTATTGCAATTGTGAGCGTTGGCGGACCTTTCGCGGCGCGGTTGCTGGCTGCCAGATTTGGCAAAGGCGAAGGGGCGGAGTCTGAGCGTTAAGTTATCAATTCGCAAAGGCGAGCTGCTGCAGGAATTCGAAAACCAATCGAAAGACAACTCGCCAGAAATCCCGGACTTCTTCGCCAGGGTCAAAGGGTTTTTGGGACGGAATAAAGGGTTGAATGGGCCGCTGGAGCGACAGACGCGGCGCCACGCGATGTTCGGAGGCTGAAAATTGACACGACTTTTTGCCATTCTTGGGGCTGCAGTGGTGCTGGCTGTCCTGGTTACCGGTGGCTGGATCGCGTCGTCGACCCGGTCGTCTGACGCTTTCGCCGATTGCAGGACCGGCCGGGTGGCGGGCATTGGCAAAATCGGCGGTCCTTTCAGTTTGATCGATCAAAGTGGCCAAATGCAGTCCGCCGCCGACGTGATCGATGGTCTGACATTGATCTATTTTGGTTATGCCTATTGCCCGGATCTCTGCCCGTTGGATACGACCCGCAACGCCGAAGTTGCGAGCGCGCTGAAGTCTCGCGGCATCGACTTGAAGCCGGTTTTCATTTCAATCGATCCCGAACGCGACACGCCTGAAATATTGACCGATTTTGTTGCCGGTATTGATCCAGGCCTCGTCGCCTTGACCGGCTCGCCCGAACAGATCGCCGCGGCCGCCAAATCCTACGGCGTTTATTATGCCAAGAATGGCGCGGGCGAAGACTATCTGATGGACCATTCAGTCCAGTCCTATCTGATGCACCCGGATTACGGTTCCCTGGAATCCTTTTCGCGGGAAATTCGCGCGGGACAAGTGACGGATGCAATAGCGTGTTTTGCCAACAAACTGTGAGGTTTGACGAAACTGGCGCGTGCCACTACTAAATCAAAGGAATCGTGGGGGAACCGATGACCGAAACTTCAGGCGCGGAATTGGGGCCAGACAAATCCCTGATGCTTCTCGACGACGACGAGCCGTTTTTGACCCGTTTGGCGCGGGCGATGGAGAAGCGCGGATTTCTGGTAAGCATGGCCAAAAGCGTTGCCGAAGGGCGGGCGATCGTCGCGACAAACCCGCCTGCTTACGCGGTTATTGATCTTCGATTGGAGGACGGTAACGGTCTGGACGTTGTTGAAGCGCTGCGCGAACGCCGTCCAGGATCACGGATCGTCGTGCTCACCGGTTATGGCGCGATCGCTACTGCGGTTGCCGCCGTAAAGATCGGAGCGGTCGATTATCTGTCGAAACCCGCCGATGCCAACGATGTGACCAACGCCTTGCTGCAACGCGCCGATGACAAGCCGCCGCCACCGGAAAACCCGATGTCGGCCGACAGGGTGCGCTGGGAACATATCCAGCGGGTTTACGAGCTGTGTGATCGCAATGTTTCGGAAACGGCGAGGCGCCTGAGCATGCATCGGCGAACCTTGCAACGTATTTTGGCGAAACGGAGCCCAAGGTAGGGCCCGGCAGGTTTTCCGACCGAATATTGATCCCGAATTCAACCATAGGTAGACAAACGATGCTGAATCGTGCTTTATCCTATGATGGCACATGCGCGCGCAACGATTCAACCTGAAGTCGAGTATATTGTTTGCGCCGGCGTACGAATACCCTTTGATCGATCGGTGATAACGCCAAACATCGAAAAAGCGGTTCGCTCGGGCACATTTGAAGCCGAGGAAGCGGCCGAAATTGCCGCCATAGTTGAGCCGGGCGACAACGTTCTCGAAATTGGCGCCGGTACCGGATTCATTTCAACTTTGCTGTCCCGGCAACCAAACGTCGGCAAAGTGATTGCGGTTGAGGCAAACCCTTTCCTGATCGCCTACATGGGCCGCCTGCATGCCGAAAACGGCGTGAAGAATGTCGAACGGCGCAACGTGGTGCTGACCAACGAAAACGTTGCCGAAATGACATTCTATCGGCGGCATGATTTCTGGATGGGCTCGCTCAGTTCCGGCCCGAATCCGTATTTGTCGGTCGCCCGCGTTCCGACCGCCAATTTCAACAAGACCCTGCGCGATGCGGCAATCTCGCTGATCGTCTGTGACATCGAAGGGGCGGAAACTGACATTTTCGACGGGGCCGATCTTTCGGGTGTTGATCGCGTCTATCTGGAATTGCATGACCATGTGACTGGCCTGTGCGGGGTGCGCAAACTATTTCGGATCATGACTGAACAGGGCTTTGCTTTTGATCCGCGCCATTCATCGGGGTCGATCGTGCTTTTCCGACGCACTTCGGAAAACGAGGAGCTTCGACCCTATTCCGGCTGAATTCGGCCACAATAAACATTGATTTTCTTTCTTGCCCGCGATTTACTCGGAACGCATGTCAAACGAATGGATTTTCAAATGCGCATTCTTGCAACTCTCGCGATGCTCGTTTTTTCCACGCAATTGAGTTTCGCTGAAAACCTGAACCGGCATGTCCTGGTCGTTAACAATACCGATTTCACGATGATGCGGTTTTACGCATCCAACAAGGATTCCACGTCTTGGGAAGAAGACATTCTTGGCGACGACGTCTTGCCGCCGCACAGCCAGATCGACATCAATATCGATGATGGCACGGGATACTGCATCTATGACTTGAAAGCCGTGTTTGATGACGGAGTAGAAGTCGAAGAGCGCGGCCTGAACGTGTGCGAAGTTGGTACCTGGACCGTTAACTAGGATACGACAGCCTTTGGAACTTATCAGGGATTCCGTTGCGTAAATGCGACGGGACCATTTTGAACTTTGCCGACAATTGTGCGGCGTTTGCCGCGGCTGTGATATTATGGCTCTATGGTCAGATTCGAAACTCGGAGGATACCGACATGTTGAGAATGTTTCCTGCGCTTGTTGTTTCAGCTGCCCTGCTCGGCACTCAATCGATCGCCGGCGGTACGGATCAACCCCCGGCCGAACCCGCAGTTATGGTCGAGCCGGTTGAAGACCCAGGCTCGATGGGCAGCATGGGTTCGGGTGGCTGGATTGTGCCGCTGCTGTTGATCGGAGTCATTGCCTATGCGGTATCGCAAGACGATGAGCCGGTCGGTGGCCCCAGTGATTCCCGTATCAAGACCGACGTCCATCGGATCGGAACTGCCGAAAACGGCCTGCCGATCTACACCTTCAAATACCTGTGGTCGGATATGACGTATCAAGGTGTTATGGCGCAGGACGTCGAAGTATTCATGCCCGATGCCGTGATAACCGGTTTGTTCGGTGTCAAACTGGTGAATTATGAAATGCTCGGAATGGAACTGAAAACGCTGGGCTGAGCGTTTTGCCGATGTTATGAGCAAGGGGTGCTGCATCGGCACCCCTTTTTGACAAACTCGTATGCCCGAAATCAAAACAAAAGAGCACGATGGTTCAGCAGTAGAATTTCTGGCCGCAATTTTGCCCGACCGGCGCCGGGCGGATACGGTGAAGGCAGCGGAAATGATGGGTCGCGTCACCGGATTACCGCCAAAAAAAAATGCGGGGCGACTCCATCGTCGGGTTTGGCCGATGCGCTTATCGCCAAAGTGACGGAACCCGTTCCGCATGGCCGATGATCGCGCTGTCGCCGCGCAAAGCCGGCCTGACGATCTATATCAGGCCGGGATTCCGCGCTTTCGCGGACCTGTTGCAAAAACTCGGTCCGCACACAAAATCCGTATCGTGCCTGTATTTGACCAATTTGGAAAAGAACGACGTGTCGGTGCTGGAGTCTATTGTCCGGCAGTCGTTCGCGTCGATGTGCCAAAAATACGGCAACCCCAAATAGAAAACGCCCCGGCCTTTGCGGTCGGGGCGTTTCAAAAACGCATCCTGGACCAGTTCAGTTGATGACAGAATCGCCCGAACTGGTCTAACCATTTGTTTTTGCGCAAATCGGGCGGGAAAACCGGTTCCCGCTTTTCCCTGATTTGCTCTAGCCGCGCATTCTCTTCATAACCATGCCAACGACGACCTGGACAACCAGGCCGCCCACGCCGCCGCCAACCAGGTTGATGACCAGTGATCCGATGTCCAGACCCGATGCAGCGGCATCCGCCGCGGCCTCAACGGGTGCTGAGCTCCAGATTGTCGCCAGCAGCCAGCCGCCGACAAGACCACCGATTGCGCCTGCAATCAGGTTCCCGATTGACCCCATGCTGGAGTCTTTAGCAATCGCGCCACCAGCTGTACCACCGATGGCTCCACCGATGATTTGCGAGATAATGGCTTCCATTGTATCCCCTCCGGATTGTTATCCCCCCGAGTGTTCACGGAAATATCATCGAAACAAGCTTGGCGTTAGATTCGCTGGATTTACCAGCGAATCTGTTGCGAATCTGAGTCACTCAGCTGCGAACCGCAGGCCCTTGCGATCAAACTCGTCCTTCAGCGCCAACAAGCGGTCGGTGATGTCCAATCGGTGACAATAGTTGTCCAGGGCACGCTTGCGGTGACGGGCCTGGAACATTGAGTTGGACATCGTTTTGAAGGCTTTAGTGAACATTTTCATTTGCATTTCTCATACTGAGGTGACGATTACGGTATTTCACCGCCGATGCTCTTTTTGGGGGCAGCAACGGATGAACAGAAGATGCGCCCGGACTTTGGCCGCAATTGGCTTGAATTGAGGTTATTTGTGGACTGGGCATCTTGCCAAAGCGCCCGTCCCGCCGTATATGCCGGTCAATAGCGGCGCTGGCGTCCAAACCCAGTACCACCGGAAAATCACAACGGGCCGCGCGCCCGTTTTTTTATGCCTGAAGGATTGCCTTGTCAGACCTGATTGCCAAAGCGGCGATGGATCGCAAACTCGCGTCGATAGTCGCCCCGATTATCGAAGGGCTGGGCTATGAGTTGGTGCGCCTGCGCTTCATGGGCGGGCGGGTGCCGACGCTGCAGATCATGGCCGACAAGCCGGATGGCGGCATTGAGGTCGATGATTGTTCGAAGATCAGCCACAATATTTCTGCGGTTCTGGATGTCGAAGACCCGATCGAGGAAGAATATACGCTCGAGGTCTCATCGCCCGGCATCGACCGGCCTCTGACCCGGCTGAAGGATTTCGATGCCTGGGCGGGGTACGAGATCAAGCTCGAAACCTCCGAGCTGATCGAAGGCCGCAAGCGATTCAGGGGCGTGCTGCAAGGGGTGCAGGACGGCGAGATCCTGATCGAAATCGCCGAAGGCGTCATCGGGCTGCAATTTGACTGGCTGGTCGATGCCAAACTGGTGCTGACGGATGCGCTGATTGCCGAAATGCTCAAAGCCCGCAAGGACAAGGGTTTCGACGAGGCCGCGTTTGACGAAATAGAGACAATAGAACCCGAAGAGGAAACACCATGAGCGTTACATCCGCAAACCGGCTGGAGCTGTTGCAGATTGCCGACGCCGTTGCGCGCGAAAAACTGATCGAGCCCGGGCTGGTGATCGAGGCGATGGAGGAGAGCCTCGCCAAAGCTGCACGTTCCCGCTACGGCGCGGAGTATGACATTCGCGCCAAAATTGACCGAAAGTCGGGTGAGCTGCACATGACGCGCGTCCGGACGGTTGTGGGTGAGGTCGAGAATTATTTCACCGAAGTAACCGTTGGCGATGCGAAGGAATTTCTTACCGACCCAAAGGTCGGCGACGCCATTATCGATGAGTTACCACAGCAGGATTTCGGGCGAATCGCCGCCCAGTCTGCCAAACAAGTCATCATGCAAAAGGTGCGTGAGGCCGAGCGCGAGCGCCAGTACCTCGAATTCAAGGATCGGGTCGGCGAAATCATCAACGGCGTGGTCAAACGCGTCGAATACGGCAACATCATCGTTGACGTTGGTCGAGGCGAAGCCATTCTGCGCCGCGACCAATTGATCAACCGCGAGACGTATCGCAACGGCGACCGTATTCGATCCTACATTCGCGACGTCCGCTCGGAAGTGCGCGGGCCGCAGATATTCCTGTCGCGCACGGCGCCCGAATTCATGGCTGAGCTGTTCAAGATGGAAGTACCGGAAATCTATGACGGCGTCATCGAAATCAAGGCCGTCGCCCGCGATCCGGGTAGTCGTGCCAAGATTGGTGTGATTTCCTATGACAATTCCATTGACCCGGTCGGGGCTTGCGTCGGTATGCGCGGCAGCCGGGTTCAGGCGGTCGTCAACGAGTTGCAGGGCGAGAAAATCGACATCATTCCGTGGAACGCCGACGCCGCAACTTTCCTTGTCAACGCGTTGCAGCCCGCCGAAGTCTCCAAGGTCGTGATCGATGAAGACGCCGACCGGATCGAGGTTGTTGTTCCAGATGACCAGCTGTCACTGGCAATCGGCCGCCGTGGCCAGAACGTTCGTCTGGCGAGCCAACTGACCGGCTTTGATATCGACATCATGACGGAATCGCAAGAATCCGAACGCCGGCAGACAGAGTTTGCCGAACGAACCGCCTTGTTCATGGAAACATTGGATGCCGACGAATTGTTGGCGCAGCTTCTGGTGTCCGAAGGTTTTACCTCGCTCGAAGAGGTCGCCTATGTCGATCTGGAGGAATTGCTGTCGATTGAGGGCTTTGACCAGTCAACTGCCGAAGAGCTGCAAGCGCGCGCGCTCGACAGCTTGGAAGCCATACGTCAAAAGGCACTGGCCCGCGCCAAGGAGCTTGGCGTCGACGAAAGCCTTCTCGGTTTCGAGGGCCTGACACCACAGATGCTTGAGGTTCTTGCCGCCGACGGCGTAACCTCATTGGAAGAATTCGCCCGCTGTGCCGACTGGGAATTGGCCGGCGGCTATACCACCGTGGACGGCAAGCGGGTGAAAGATACCGGCCTGCTGGAAAAATTCGACATGAGCCTGGAAGAAGCTCAAACTCTGGTCATGACCGCGCGGGTCCAGCTTGGCTGGGTCGACCCGTCCGAACTTGGCGCGCCCGTCGAAGCAGAAGCTGCAACCGAGGAGGCAGAGGTCTGATGCCGGGCCTCTGAACCTTGCTTTGACACGCGGCGGTCAGGAAAAGACCCGGGAACAGGCCGAGCGCCGGTGCATCGTCACCGGCGAAAGCGGGCCCAAGTCTGGGCTTATCCGCTTTGTCGCCGGACCGGATGGTTCTTTGGTGCCCGATCTTGCCGAAAAACTGTCGGGGCGCGGAATTTGGATTACCGCCAACGGTAGCGCGATAGAAACTGCGGTGAAGAAGCGGCTGTTTGCTCGCGCCGCGCGGGTTGACTTGGGGGTCCGCGACGATCTGCTGGTGTTTCTGAATCGGTCGTTGACACTGCGATTGATTGAACTCGTGTCACTGGCCCGGAAGGCCGGTGTGGCGATATGTGGACTCGAGAAAGTAAAAGCGAGTCTGGAAGAGGGTTCCGCAAGACTGCTCTTGCAGGCATCAGACGGGTCAAGGCGCGAAAAATCGCGTCTCCGGCCGCCAAACGGGGCTGAATCCCATATTGAGTGCCTGAATTTGGTCGAATTGGGTTTGGCATTCGGGCGGGATAATGTGATACATGCCGCGCTGAAAGCGGGCGGCATTACGGATCGTGTAGCTTATGAGGCAACCCGGCTTACCGGGTTGCGTACGCATTGAGTTGGCCGCCACTGAACAGTTACGAGGCGCGGGCGAATATGGTCGCCTGCTGCTGAAAGGGTAAGAATGAGCGACAATACGACTGGAAATGACGGCAAGGGCAAACCTTTCGGGCTTCGGGGCGGTTCGCCATCTTCGACAAGTCATGTCCGCCAGAGTTTCTCGCATGGACGCACCAAGTCTGTATTGGTGGAAACCAAACGCAAACGTGTTGTTGTGCCAAAACCGGGATCGTCAGCGGTGGGCACGCCTGCGGGGCCCGGCCGGCCATTGCCTGCTGGCGTATCAGAAGCCGAAATGAACCGAAGGTTGCGTGCCGTTCAGGGTGCGCGCGCCGAAGAGGCGGATCGCGCCGCGCAATTGCGCGCCGATGACGCCCGGCATGCGGCAGAAATCGATCGTCTGCGGAAAGAAAAGGAAACCAAGGATCGGGAAGAGAAGGCTGCCGAGATTCGCCGTCAACGCGAGGAAGCTGACGTCGAGGCACAGAAAAAGGTTGCCGAGGATTCTTCCAAAGTTGCGGCACCCAAAAAGACGCGCGCCAAAGCGACTTCTGCCGTGCTCGATCCCGCCGCAGCCCAGGCCGAGGAGTCTCGGGCCGCAAAAGGCGAACGCCTCACCGCAATTCCGAAGAAAGTCGACCGCCAACCAACCGAGGAAGAGCGGCGCCAAAACCGCGCGCGCGCCGACGAGGACCGTCGCCG
Organism: Paracoccaceae bacterium; assembly: GCA_043736475.1. Taxonomy (GTDB): domain Bacteria; phylum Pseudomonadota; class Alphaproteobacteria; order Rhodobacterales; family Rhodobacteraceae; genus JANMOK01. The sequence goes on along the minus strand of JAYTCN010000254.1, from coordinate 3,940 downwards.
TTCCGGAAAGCTGACGATCAACCAGGCCTTGGGTGACGAAGGTGGCCGCCAACGTTCGATGGCCGCGATGAAACGCCGTCAGGAACGCGACAAGCGCCGGATGATGGGCCAAGGCCAGGAACGCGAAAAGATTGTCCGCGATGTGCAGATACCCGACGCGATAACCGTTCAGGAATTGGCCAATCGCATGGCTGAACGCGTTGCGGCTGTTGTCAAAGCGCTGATGACCAACGGAATTTTGGCCACACAGAACCAAACCATTGATGCCGATACCGCGCAGCTTATCGTCGAAGAATTCGGGCACCACGTGGTGCGCGTTTCAGATTCCGACGTTGAAGATGTCATCATCTCGGTAAAGGACGCCGACACCGACCTGATTCCGCGCCCGCCCATCGTCACGATCATGGGCCATGTCGACCACGGCAAGACCTCGCTGCTTGACGCGATTCGCAAGACCAATGTGGTTTCCGGCGAAGCGGGCGGCATCACCCAGCATATCGGGGCTTACCAGGTCACCACCGACAACGGCGCCAAGCTGACTTTCCTTGACACTCCGGGTCACGCCGCGTTCACGTCGATGCGTGCTCGCGGGGCCCAGGTTACCGATATTGTCATTCTGGTCGTTGCCGCCGATGACTCGGTCATGCCGCAAACGATTGAGGCGATCAACCACGCCAAAGCGGCAAAAGTGCCGATCATCGTCGCAATCAACAAGATCGACAAGCACGGGGCGGATGCCAACAAGGTGCGCACCCAGCTTTTGCAACACGAAGTTGTTGTTGAGGCGATGTCTGGTGACGTTCTGGATGTCGAGGTTTCCGCCGTTACCGGTGTCGGGTTGGACAAGCTTTTGGAAAACATTGCGCTTCAAGCCGAGATTCTCGAACTTCGCGCTAACCCGCACCGCGCCGCCGATGGGGCGGTGATCGAGGCCAAACTCGACGTCGGCCGCGGGCCGGTTGCCACGGTTCTGGTCCAGAACGGCACATTGCGTCAAGGCGATATCTTCGTGGTCGGCGAGCAGTGGGGCAAAGTCCGTGCGTTGATCAACGACAAGGGTGAGCGCATCGCCGAGGCTGGGCCGTCTGTCCCTGTCGAAGTGCTTGGTCTGAACGGAACACCCGAAGCGGGCGACGTTTTGAACGTGGTTCCTGACGAGGCCCGCGCCCGTGAAATCGCCAGTTATCGCGCCCAGTTGACCAAAGACAAGAAGGCCGCCGTCGGCACCAGCACCACGCTTGACCAACTTTTGGCACAGGCCAAGGCCAACGCCAACGTTGCCGAACTGCCCATCCTGGTGAAAACCGACGTTCAGGGTTCCGCTGAAGCCATTGTTCAGGCGATGGAGAAGCTGGGCAACGCCGAGGTCCGGGTCCGGGTTCTGCATTCCGGCGTCGGCGCCATCACCGATAGCGACGTCACTTTGGCCGAAGCTTCGCGGGCGCCGATCATCGGTTTCAACGTGCGCGCCAACGCCTCCGCCCGCGAAAGCGCGCACCAGAAGGGGGTCGAAATCCGCTATTATTCGATCATCTACGATCTTGTCGACGACGTTAAGAAAGCGGCCTCGGGCCTGCTTTCGGCGGAGATCAAGGAAACTTTCATTGGCTATGCCGCGATCAGGGAAATATTCAAGATCACCGGCGTCGGCAAGATCGCCGGGTGTCAGGTCACCGAGGGCGTCGCGCGCCGCAATGCCGGCGTTCGCCTGCTTCGCGACAATGTCGTGGTCCATCAGGGCAAACTCAAGACGCTGAAACGCTTCAAGGACGAGGCCAAGGAAGTGTTCGCCGGGCAAGAGTGCGGCATGGCGTTTGAAAACTACGAAGACATTCGCGAAGGCGACGTCATCGAAATTTTCACCACCGAAGAAATCGAGCGCAGCTTGTAGGAAGCGTTCATGCCGAAAAGTCACTGGCAAAACTTTTCAGCGTCAGGCGCTGACGCCTGACATGCGCATCCATCTCCACGCCGGGCTCGAAAATTGCGGCTCTGCGTCTTTGCAATATGCGCTTGCCCGAAACAGGACGAGCTTGCTTGGGCAGGGCATTCTGGTTCCGCTCGCGCCGGGCAAACTCAACCATGTCAGACTGGCAATGGTTTCGACCGAGGCCGATCAGACAGCGTCGCGCGCCCAGCTACTGCTCGCGCTAAAAGACGAAATTGCCGCAACCAAGCCGAAAGCGATGGTTCTGAGCAGCGACCATTGTGCGTCCAGATTGCTGTCTGACAAAGCCGTCACGAGTTTGCGCGATTTTTGTCTGAACTTTTCGTCCGATATCATTGTGCATTTCTACTTGTGCGACCAGGGCAGCCTGTTGGCGCGCCATTTTTCGGCGCAGGTCCGCGACGGTCGGACCAGATCGCTGGGCGAGGACCTGAGCTACACGCCCGGTACGTGGTGGGACCGCGCCATGGCACATATCGCGCAACACGGCAGGGCAGGCCGAAGGAACGCGCCGGAGATACAGGTCACGCCGCCGTGGTTTGATTTTGATCGAGTGTTGTCAATTTGGGAACAGGTCTTTGGCAAGGAAAACCTGCGCCTGCGCCCGTTCGCAACCGGACATCTGCAAGAAACCGGTCTGCTGACTGACGCATTCGCGGCTTTTGGTATCGATGGTTCGAGTTTCGGGCAGGTCAGCCACAAAGACCGGTCGCTCAGTATTTCGCAGTCCGAGAAACTGCGGCGCTGCAATGTTGAGTTGGCGGCGCGCCACGCGAATTCCAGTCCTATCGGACGCAAAGCGAGAAACGCGATTGCGTTGGCGTTAGAGACTGCGCCCGACTCGGCGCCAGAACCGGTTACCGCTTCGTTTCGACACTTTTTCGGTGCAGGCAATCGAAAGGTGCTGGACCGTTATCCGGATTTCCCGACCGGTGTGTTGGCGACCGACTCTGCGGATGCGTCGGTGGCGCTGCCGGGTATTGATATTGGTGATTTCAACGCATCCAGCATGGTGTCGGAGACGCTCGAAAAACTCGGCGGCTCTGATGCATCGCGACCGGTAAGGCGGCAAATCACCCGTCCGGTGCCGGTCGGTGGCTGGCCTGTTGCGACCACCGTCGCGCCATCAATTCATTCTGGGGGAAGCCCCGGCTATGTCCTGGTCGCGACAATGCGCGACGAGGCCCCGTTCCTTTTGGAATGGATCGCACATCACCGGCAAATTGGCGTGAGCCAATTCCTGATCTTCAGCAATGACTGCTCTGATGGCACCGACGTCATGCTCGACCGCTTGCACGAGCTGGGGATCGTCAACCATGTCAGAAACAGGGTCAGCCAGGGTGGTATTCCACATCAGGAAGCCCTCAGCCAGGCCCGAAACCATCCTCTGGTGCGAAGGTCTGACTGGATTATCCATATCGACGCTGACGAGTTCATCAACATCCACGTCGGTAACGGGACGCTGGATGAGCTGGTGGATTCGGTTGGCGAGGCAAACTTCATCGCCATGACCTGGCGGTTGTTTGGCAGCAATTCGATTTCGGCTTTCTCGGATCAGCCGGTGATCAGCCAGTTCACCCGATGCGCCCCGGCGTTCTTGCCCAAGCCGCACACGGCCTGGGGCTTCAAAACGATGTATCGCAATATCGGCGCCTTTCGAAAGCTCGGGGTGCACCGGCCAAATAAGTTGAACGAGACCATGCGCGACCAGATCCGCTGGGTAAACGGGTCGGGCGAGGCAATGCCGCCATTGACGGTTGACGACGGCTGGCGTTCGGATCGCAATTCGGTTGGTTATCAACTCGTAAGCCTCAATCACTATGCGGTGCGATCGGCCGAGGCCTTTTTGGTCAAACGCGCGCGCGGGCGGGCCAATCACGCCAGCCGGACGCTTGGCCTGAATTACTGGATCCGCATGGATTTTAATTCCGTCGAGGATCTTTCCATATTGCGGCATTTGCCCCGAATCAAAAACGAAATGGCCGGTATGCT
>JAYTCN010000253.1:0-4044 GCA_043736475.1 Paracoccaceae bacterium | reverse complement strand
CTCGCCGGCATGCCGGAATAATTTCCGCAGCGGATTTGCCCGGCTTTGCAGCTTTTAGGAACTTTTATCCCGCCCGACCACGACATAAAAGCCGTTCACCGCCACAACAGGCTCCAGAAACGCCGCAAGGCAAACCAAGGAGCCAGAAAATGTTCACAACTCTTTCCATCACCTCGCTGAACCAAGGCAAACTTTACCCTCAGCAGAAAGCCGGCCGCTCTTCGTATCAAAGCGACATCGACGCCGCGATTGCCCGCCATGAAGCGGCGCAGGTCCCGGCTGACCATCCGCAGGTGGTCGGCGCATGGATCGCCACTCAGGCCGGAAAACTGCGCGTCGCTTTGCTCCGATCGGCGCGAAAGCAGCCTTCCCTGCGCCCGGCAAGCTGAGCGCCGGAAAAAGGGAAACCCGAGCGATTTGCCTTGGCTAGTCGCTCTGCCCCGTTCAGGCCACGATCTGGCCCATCGTCACGTAATCCAGCTTCCCCGTCCCCAGCACCGGCAGCTCGGCCAGCACCCTGATATCGCGCGGGATCGCCAGTTCGGCGATGCCGTTGGCCTTGCCCCAGGCCGACAGATCACCGTGTTGCGCCTGCGGATTGCTGGTGAACAGCACCATCTGCTCGCCCTTTCTCGGGTCAGGGCGGATCACCGCGGCATGGGCAAATTCCGGCCACAACGCGGCGGCATAGCCCTCGACCGCCGCCAGCGACACCATTTCGCCGCCGATCTTGGCAAACCGCTTGGCCCGGCCGCGGATGGTGACATAGCCTTCGTCGTCGATGCTGACGATATCGCCGCTGTCGTGCCAGCCGCCTTCGGGCGGCTGCAGCACACCGGGCGCCTCGGCCTTGTAATAGCCGGCCATGATATTCGGCCCCCGGATCGACAGCCGCCCGCCTTCGGCGATGCCCGGCACGTCGTCGAGCCGCGCCTCGATCCCCGGCAGCAGGCGGCCCACCGTTCCCGCCTTGAAATGCATCGGCGTGTTGACCGCGATCACCGGCCCGGCCTCGGTGGCGCCATAGCCTTCGAGGATGCGCAGCCCGAACTTGTCGCCATAGGTCTTGCGGGTCTCGTCGCGCACCCTTTCGGCCCCGGCAAAAATATAGCGCAGGCTGTAGAAATCGTAGGAATGCGCCATGCGGGCATAGCCGGTCAGGAATGTGTCGGTGCCAAACAGGATGGTGGCGTTGGAATCGTAGGCCAGCGCCGGCACGATGCGGTAATGCAGCGGGCTGGGATAGAGCAGGGTCTTGACCCCGTTGAAAACCGGCAGCAGCGTGCCGCCGGTCAGGCCGAAACTGTGAAACACCGGCAGGGCGTTGAGCACGATGTCGCTGGCGTTGAAATCGATCCGCGCCGCCAGCTGCTGGCAATTGGCCAACAGATTGCGGTGCGTCAGCGCCACCCCCTTGGGCAGGCCTTCCGAGCCGCTGGTGAACAGGATGACGGCCGGCCGATCGGGCGCGACCTTTTCGCGCCCATGCAGCGACGCGGCAAACTTGCTGGCCAGCAGCGCCCGCAGCTTGGCCAGGGTGCCGATACCGGCGGCGATATCCTCGAGATAGATGATCTTGCGTCCATCAGCCGCCAGCCCGGCGACGATGCCGCCGAGCTTGGCCTGGTCGATGAAGGCGCGCGCGGTCAGGATGGTGCGGATTTCGGCGGCGGCGCAGGCGGCGCGGATATTGGCCAGACCGGCGGTGAAATTGAGCATCGCCGCCACCCGGCCAATCGCCTGCAGGGCAAAGAATGTCACCACCACCCCGGCCACATTGGGCAGCAGGACGCCGACGGCCTCGCCCGGGCCGGTGAGCTTTTTGAACGGTCGCGCCAAGGCGAAACTGCCGGTGACCAGCCGGTCGAAACTCAGCGGCGCGCGCTTGACGTCCTCGACCACCGGTGCCTTGCCGCCGTGGATCCGGCGCGCATCCAGGAGCGCGGCAAACAGGCTGCGGTCGATATCGGAGGTGGCGAAGATCATCGCGCTCAGTTCATCATACAGCCGCCGCCCGGCGATGGCGCGCCTGGCCCGGGCCGACATCTCGCCCGCGATGGCAAAGCGGCGCGGCGGCAGCACCGTCAGGCTGATTTTCGGGAACCAGCGCAGCCGCACCTTGCCGCGCAGGCGCGAGAATTGCGAGAATTGCGCCCCGTCGATGCGCACCGGGATGATCGGCGCATCGGCCTTGTGGGCAATCATCCCCGGGCCGTCGAACACCTTCATCAGCGCCCCGGTGACGGTGATCCGGCCTTCGGGGAAGATCACCAGGGTCCGGCCCTCGCGCACCGCCCTGACCATGCGCTTGACCGCCATCGGATTGGTCGGGTCGACCGGAAAGACATCGAGCATTTTCCGAAACGGCCGCATCCACCAGGCGGTCGCGTATTTGGAATACATCGCGAACGTCGGCCTGCCGGGCAGATAGGCGCCGAGCAGCAAGCCGTCGAGGAAGGAGACGTGGTTGACGACAACCACGGCACCGCTGCCGGGGGCCGGCATGTTTTCCGCGCCTTGCAGCTCGACCCGGTAGAGAAGTTTCAGGGTTGCCCGCACCAAAGCCTTGAGGGCGGCAGCGGGCAGGAGCGAGGTGGAGATCAGGAGGAGCGCAAGGGCGAGGAGGGCGAGGAGGGCCAAAGCTGCATAGGCCGCGAAAGTGAGCGGAACCGCGATGAAATCCAATACCTGTCTCCTTGGGCTGCCGGTCTGGTTACCAAATAGTGTGGGCGGGAAGCATATCGGGGTTTGGTCCGGATTGACAGGCAGGGGCGGGCCAACGGCGATTTTGGAAATGGGGGGCTGGCTGGCCCGGCGTTCGCCTACGGCACCCGTGCATCCTTGTCGGGATAGAGGACGACGCTTTCCTGCCCGGTGGCCTCGTTGCGCGAGGCCATGAAAACCGCCGGAATGGCGCCGTTGTTGACGGCCACATGCAACACGTTGGCGGGAATGTAGACATAGTCGCCGGGTCGGACCATCTCGTGATGTTCGAGCCCGGCACCGGTATACATGTCTACGGGATCGCCGCTCATCATGTAGAGCGCCGTTTCGTGCCGCTCATGCGTGTGCGCCCTGGTTCGTCTGCCAGGCGGCAGGGTGACCATGCCAAGGAAGACGATCTTCGAGCCGACGGTCTCTGCGCTGATGCCGGGGACATAGTCTGAACCCTGTTCGGCGGTGTAGCCGACAGCGCCGGTGACGACGCAGCCCCTCGTTCCAAATGCCGTGATCTCCATCTCCGCCTCCCTGCTGACGCCGCGCGCTGTCAATTTAGGCCGGACGGCGAGGCCGTAACAGTAGCTTTTATGGCGAATAGTTCAAGCGGCGGGCGCAGCAGGTGTTGGTGTCTGTTGACTGCTCTGCGTCACAAACCGCCTTTGACTGGGCGCAGGACTGGCGATCCCGCCGCGAGCCGGTTCCGGTTGGTGCCCGGCTTCAGCCTGTTCCGTCAAATCTGGCGCACCGGGAGGGGCTCGAACCCCCGACCCCTTGATTCGAAGTCAAGTGCTCTATCCAGCTGAGCTACCGGTGCTTGGGGCGGATTTAGCGCGAATGCCAAGCCAGTTCAACCGCCACCCGCCAAATTTGAAGGATTGGTGCAATGGGAGGGATTCGAACCCCCGGCCCCTTGATTCGTAGTCAAGTGCTCTATCCAGCTGAGCTACCGGTGCGTCGGGTGATGGATTAACGGCATTGCAATGGCGAGGCAGCGGCGGGGCAGGATCGGGCCAGATTGCCGACCCGAAAACCCGAGGCGCCGCGCGCCCAAGCCGGTCGACCTATTCCCGAACAAGCGCCCGGCGCAGCGAGCCGAAACGCAGGCGGTATTGCAGCGGGGTCAGGCCGACCTTGCGCCGGAACAGGCGGCCGAAAAAACTGGCATCCTCATAGCCCACTTCCTCGGCGATGGCTTCGACGGGCAGCTCGCCGGTTTCCAGCATTTGCTTGGCTTCCTCAAGCCGGTGGGCGTGGACATATTCCAGCGGGGTCATGCCGGTTGCCTTGTGGAAACGCCGCATGAAATTGCGGCCGCCAAGGCCG
>JAYTCN010000252.1:0-1652 GCA_043736475.1 Paracoccaceae bacterium | reverse complement strand
CGCTGCTGTGGTCGCTTGACGGGGCGCGGAAGTTCTTGGCCGAGCATGACAAAATAACGATGCCAGTGGACGTGTTTTTGCAAACCTGGTGCACGGCCAATGGTTCGGGATTGGCGTGTTATCCGGCTCTGTTTGGCGTCACCGGGGCTGCCAGTCTGATTCGCGCATCCAAAGCGGAGCGGCCAAGCAAAAGCAAACTTCGGTTCAACGCTCGGCCGCAGCTGCGTAAAGCCCGGACGTATTTTTATGCGGCCGCTTCCTATTTCGGAGTTCTTCGGAAATGAACAAGATCGTCCGAAATCCAGAAGTGACCGCTTGTTTTGACGATTTGGCTGAGCGGTTGCGAACGATAGTTCAGTCGCGTCCTATCGTTTTCTTTATCAACCCCGGCAATTGGGGCGATAGCTTGATCCGCGAAGGGTCTGAGCAGTTCTTGCGCCATTATGGCTTTGCTTATCGCTCGGTTCGTTTTGGCGATGTCCTTAAACGGCGGGTCGATCTTGACCAAGAGATTGCTTCGAGTGGGGCCAATCCGGTGATGGTCTATTGCGGCAATGGCGCGTTCAGCGGCCACTACGACCTGCCAAACAAAATTGCCGCGTTGACGCACAAGTTTGAGACTTCGGTCATTTTCCCTTCAACCTGCGCCATGGATATTGGCGAACTGAGGTTTGCCGCGAACACCAGATTTTTCGTCCGCGACAAGTCAGAAAGTTCCAATTGGTTGCCAGACGCAGCTTTTTGTCACGATATGGCGTTCTACCTGGAACCCGGCGCGGTTGAAACGGGCAGTGGCGAGGCTTGGTTTCTGCGCGACGACGCTGAACGCCCAACTGGCACGCCACTGCATCGCAAGAACGTCGATCTGTCCAGACTTGGCCGTGCTTATTCGCCAGTTGGCCCGCTGTTTCAACGTATCGCGCGATTCCGCACCATTCATACCAACCGTCTGCATATTGGCATTGCTGCGGCAATGCTGGGCAAGGATGTGCGGCTCTATGCCAATGATTATTTCAAGATCCGCGCCATCTATCAGGCGTCGTTGCAGCCCTATTTCCCGAACGTGCAGTTCAGTCAAGACTTGGTAATTGCGCCCGGTGATGTCCGGCACTGGTATCATCGCTTTTGGTAAGGTGCCGGGCCTGTCGCACAAGTCAATTCGCCAAACGCTTTCCCTGCGTCGCTGAACGCCGTAAACATAGCAAAAGACTATCAGGAGGAATACCATGCGGCTTGGCCTTGATTTCGGCGGCACCAAGATTGCCGGGGTGGTTCTGGGGGCGGATGGCACCGAGATGGCGGCGGGCCGGGTGCCGACGCCGCGGCACGATTATGACGGCTGTATCCGGGCGATCAAAGGCCTGATGGAAAAGCTGGAGGGGCAAGCGGGCGGGCGGATCGAGCAGGTCGGCATCGGCGTGCCCGGCTCGGTCGACCGCGAGACCGGCCATGTAACGCTGGGCAACTCGGTCTGGCTGCACGGGCGCGACCTGCGCGGCGATCTGAAGGCAGCATTGGGCCGCCCGGTGAAGGTGGCCAATGACGCGAATTGCTTTGCCTTGTCGGAAGCGGTGGACGGGGCCGGGGCCGGGGCGAAAGTGGTGTTCGGCATCATCCTGGGGTCGGGTGTCGGCGGAGGCCTCGCGATTGGC
>JAYTCN010000251.1:0-4049 GCA_043736475.1 Paracoccaceae bacterium | reverse complement strand
GAACAGAAAGGTTTTCAGAAAGGCATGGGCGACCAGATGAAAGATCGCCACCGGGTAGGCGCCAAGCCCGCAGGCCACGAACATCAACCCCAGTTGTGTGGTGGTCGAGGCCGCAAGAATGCCCTTGATGTCGGAAATCGTCTTGCCCACGGTCGCACCATAAGCCGCCGTCAGCGCGCCGACGATGGTGACGACCGCCAAGGCAATCGGGGCCATGTCATAGATGCCATGGCTGCGCACGATCATATAGACGCCGGCGGTAACCATCGTGGCCGCATGGATCAACGCACTTGACGGCGTCGGCCCCTCCATCGCCTTGGCAAGCCAGGTGCCCAGCGGCAGTTGCGCCGATTTACCGATAGCCCCTGTCAGCAGGCACAACCCGATCAGCGTGGCGGTAAAGCTGTCGATCTTGCCCAGATTGGCAAAGACTTCCGTGTAGGCGACCGAGTTGAAGTTGGTGGCGATCAGGAAAATGCCGACCAGAAAGCCCGCATCCCCGACCCGGTTCATCACAAAGGCCTTGGTACCGGCGCGAGCGGCGGATTTGCGTTCGTAGTAATGCCCGATCAGCAGGTAGGAACACAGGCCCACCGATTCCCAGCCAAGGAACAGCATGATGTAGTTGTTGCCCATGACCAGCACCAGCATGGCAAAGACAAACAGCGCCAAGGCGCTGAAATAGCGCGAAAAGCTGCGGTCATTGTGCATGTAGTTGATCGAGAACATGGCAATCAGGAAACTGAACCCGGTGACCACCAGCATCATGATCCCCGACAGCGCGTCGATCAAAAAGCCCATGTCCACCGTCATCGTACCCGCGGACAGCCATTGGTAAACGATCACCTCACGCGGGGTCGGATCAGCAATAATCTGGGCAAACACCCAGATCGAGCCCAGAAAAGACACGAGCAGCGTCATCCAGGTCAGGCTTTGTACCTTACGCCAGCCCCAGAACCGTTCGCCGGCGACCAGATTGATGCCATTGGCCACCGCCGCAAACAGCGGCAGGGCGACAATCAGAATGACGACCGAGTTGAAATCCAGCATGCGACCGTCTCCTTCAATGTGTCCAGGGGCGGGTCGGTTCAGCGATCCGCGCAGGGGGCAGGAATTTTTCGTACTTGCCTTTGAACCAGGCATAGGAATCCGGCACATCCGGGATCGGGATCAGGGCGCTGTCGTCCCACTTCTCGAAACCAACGCCGGGCACGAATTGATTGAGCTCGCCGGTCTGCGGGTCATGCGCCACCAGGATCACCCATTCGCCGTTCAACAGCTCCTGGATACCGGGCTGACGGCCGTAAATCTCGCCCAAGACAGCCATCGGCGCATCGACGATCAGGGTCAGGCGCATCGCCTCGTGCACTTCGGTCATTTGTTTGGGCAGGCCGGTGCGCAGATCAGAATGCGCGCCTTCCATGACGCCGATCAGGCCGGTCACGTTATGCGGCACCTTGGTGTCGCTGCCGTAAACCTTGGTATCCACGGTCGAGAAGTAATATTCCAGATTGATCCCCGCCCCCACCGGCCCGACGGCGAGCAGAATGCGTTCAAGGATCTTGCCGGTCGGGTCGGTGTTCGGATCGTAAGAGATGATGAAGGGGCGGCGGTCGAAGAATACGCCCTGGGTGCTGCCGCGCCGACCAACGACGGCAAAGGCATTGGTGGCATGGCCCCATTCGGGCCGCACCTGGCTGAAATCATAGGCGCGGTGATGCGCGTGGTGATACGACGCCTCCAGCGAGGCATCCTTGGGGGCGCTGGCAAAGCGGCGGCAGCGTTCGCGGGCCGCCCGCATGCTGGCCTGAAACAGATCGGCCTTGACCGCCGCATAGCGGTCGCGCAGGTGTGCCGGCACATCTTCCTCGTCAAAGTAGGTGACAAGGTCAGACGCGGTATTGTGCGACGCGCCGATGAACCAAGTATCGTCGGGAATGATGATGCCGCGTTGCAGCAACAACTCTCGCACTGCCGCCGTATTGGCCATCGCCGCCACCGCGCGCGAATTGGGCGCGCCATGCTTGCCGCCACAGGCACCGCAGTCATGCGCGTTTTCATGCGGGTTGTTCTGGCTGTTCGAGCCATGCGCGCAGAACACCACGATCGGTGCAAAATAACTGATCATGCCGGTATTGCGCAGCAGCCCCTCAACCCGGTCGGCCTGTTCGACCAGGGTAAAGCCCTCGCCTGCCGCCCCGCCCTCGGGCCTCGTCAGTGCCAGATGCGTCTTGACCCCCGGCACAAAGGCGGCGTGGGCCGCCTTGAGACCGGCAAAGTACCGCACCGGAAAAAACACCCGCCCGATCAATGGCAGCGCGGTCAAAAAGCCCACCAGATCGATCAGGAAATAGCTGCCCAACGCGTTGCGTTTGGTTTCCCAGAACGAATCGTGGAACACCTCAAGCCATTTCGTGCGGCGCTTATGGCCCGGCAGATGCAGCTTTTCATCAATCGGGCGCGCCACTTCCAACACCTTGTGGGCGGGGGTCACGACGGCAGGGCACAGCGGCGTAACATGATGCTCGTCCAGCCCGGAATAATTCATCGCCACGCCGAAAAACCCGGCAGCCCCAAGGGTTTCGTGATCTGGGTCCAGCTCTTCGTAATGCCGGTGGATCGATTCCTCGCGCTCGTCGATACAGAACACCACCTGCGATTTCGGCCGCCGGGTGCGGGTCATCCAGCGCCCGTTGCCACGGTTCAGCGCGATCGCATTGCAGATCTCGTCACGGTAGTTGCGTTCAAATGCATGCAGCCAGACCGGGCCATGCGCCGCGTCGGGAAAGCCGTCAAGGCAGGCGATCAGGGCATTCGCCTCCTCTTGCGAAACCATGGCCAGTGCAGGCGCGTCAAGTGCAAGGAACTGCGCCAACTGGAACAAACGCCAGCTTTTGTCGCCCGCCCCGCGCGCGGCGGCTTCGGTTACGTGATACAGCCAGGCCATATCGGCGAGGTTCTTCCAGCCGTCGGTTTCTTCGCGCCCGGCACTGTTGCCTTCGGCGGCCAGTGCGCGGGCCTGTTCGGCCAGATGGTCGGGCAGCGCGCCCGAGAACAACAGTTTGCGCACCAGATATTCCGACAGATGGGTGCTGAAATACTGTTGCAGATCGGCAATGCCGGGGTGCATCTGCCATGCCTTGCGACAAGAGCGGATCAGCAACTGGTTTTGATAGAACAGCCGCACCGCCAGATACTGCATCACGTCGATCGGGAAGGCCTGCTGTTTGGAATAACCGGGATGGGTCTGCCGCCAGAACACCATGCCCGCCCAGCCCTTGAGGTTCACCAGAAGCCGGCCGCAGTAATCATGCCAGTGCTCTTCCGGCACGCCCAGCGATTGCAATTGCGCGATCACCGCATCGACCGGCACCACCGGCAGATGATCGACCGCGCCGCGCCAGCCGGTCAGGCCGTCAAAATCAAAGGTGCGGTCATGGGCAACCAGATTGCGCCAGGATTCGTAGAAACCCAAGGCCCGCCCCGGCAGGTGCCAGGCCGCCAGCCCTTCATCCAGAAAGGCGCTGCACAGCCCGATCATGTAATCGTTGACCCGTTCCAGCAGATTTTCACCGGTCAGCGCCTGCAACAGATCGGCATGGCTTTTGCCGGCGGTCAGCGATGCGATGTCGGCGTCCAGCAGCGCCTGCGCATGATCGCGCATCCGCAGGCGCGGATCGCAAGCCTCGACCCGGTTCAGCACCGCCTCTGCGGCATCGGTCCCGCCCGAAGATTGCAAGGCCAGCAGCGCCTCGAACCCGCGCCGGTTCAACCGGGTCTCGCCCAGATCATGCAGAATGATCCAGCACAGATGGGCGCGGTCCAGCGCGCCCTGCGGTGGCGTTTCGGCAGCCCCCAGCCCATCCAGTTCCGTCTTCACCAAAGCCGCTATCTCGGCGCGCAACGCTGCATCCAGCGGCACGGGCGGCCCGCCCCAGCGTTCCATCGCACGGTAATTCCCGGCAATATCCTCGGCTGTACCGGTGCTGGCATCGCGGTCCTGCAAGTTGAAGGCGTCCAGCGGCGAGAACGGGTCGCGCAAGCCAAAG
>JAYTCN010000250.1:0-4054 GCA_043736475.1 Paracoccaceae bacterium | reverse complement strand
TTGCAGATTTGCAACATTTCATGGCCAATACCGGTACCAAAACGAACATTCTGCCGGTCGGGATCTGTTCCAACCTGATCATCCGTGACGGCGGCATTCGCGGGGTGGTGATCCGGCTAGGGCGCGCGTTTGCCGGGATCGAGGTGCTGGAGCGCAATCGCATCCGGGCCGGCGCGGCGGCGCTTGATGCCCATGTCGCCCGCAAGGCAGCAGAAGCCGGTATCGACCTCGCCTTCCTGCGCACCATCCCCGGCACCATCGGCGGGGCGGTGAAGATGAACGCGGGGTGCTACGGCACCTATACGGCGGATGTCTGCGAGAGCATCGACATTGTGACCCGATTTGGAACGTTCCAAACCCTGACTGGGGCCGAGGCTGGCTTCGCTTACCGCAGCTCCAGCCTGCCCGCGGGCGCGATCATCACCGGCGCTATCCTGAAAGGCACCGCCGGCGACCCGGCCAAAATCGCCCAAAAAATGGAGCTGGCGCTGGAAAAACGCGCCGCCACCCAGCCGGTCAAGGACCGGTCCTGCGGCTCGACCTTTCGCAATCCGGCCGGATTTTCCTCGACCGGAAGGGCGGATGACGTGCACGATCTGAAGGCATGGAAGTTGATCGAGGATGCCGGAATGAAGGGCGCAACCCTCGGCGGGGCGCAGATGTCGCGGATGCACGCCAACTTTCTGGTCAATACCGGAAATGCAACTTCGGCCGATCTGGAAAATCTCGGCGAATTGGTGCGAAAAAAGGTATACGAATCCAGCGGGATAGAGCTAGAATGGGAAATCTTGCGCGAAGGCGATCCTGCCTGAGCGCAAAACCCGCACCAGCCACATAAGGCGGGCGGAAAGAGGCGGGCATGTCGAGCAGGACAAAGCCCCGCGTCGCGGTACTGAAGGGCGGCCCATCGGTCGAGCGGGAAGTCTCGCTTGTCTCGGGCCGCGAATGTGCTGTGGCGCTGCGGGCGGAAGGACATGATGTAAGCGAAATCGACGCAGGCGCAGACCTGTGCGAACGTCTGCGCGACGCCAAACCGGACGTGGTTTTCAATGCCTTGCATGGCCGCTGGGGCGAGGATGGCTGCGTCCAGGGCATGCTCGAATGGCTGCGCATTCCCTATACCCATTCCGGGGTTTTGGCCTCGGCCTTGGCGATGGACAAGGAAAAGACCAAAGCGGTGTACCGGCGGCACGGGCTGCCGGTGGTTGAAAGCGGCTTATACCCGTCCGACATCATCCGCAAAAGCCACCCGATGCCGCCGCCCTATGTGGTGAAACCCAATAACGAAGGCTCATCGGTGGGCGTCTATATCGTGGCCGAAGGCGCCAACCGCTTTGCGCCTTTGGCGGCGGATGCCCCCGAAACATTGATGGTCGAGAAATTCATCGCCGGCCGCGAACTGACGGTTTCGGTCATGGGCGACCGCGCCCTGACCGTGACCGACATCATCACCGACGGCTGGTACGATTATCATGCCAAATATACGCCCGGCGGCTCGCGGCACGAGGTCCCGGCGAAACTCCCGGCCGAGATTTTCGATGGCTGTCTGGACTATGCCAGCCGGGCCCATCAGGCTTTGGGATGCCGGGGTGTCAGCCGAACCGATTTTCGCTGGGATGAATCGTCGGGCCTTGCCGGACTGATCCTGCTCGAAACCAATACCCAACCCGGCATGACCCCGACGTCGCTGGTCCCCGAGCAGGCAGCGTTCTGTGAAATTTCTTTCGGCCAACTCGTCAGCTGGATGGTGGAGGATGCCTCATGCGGGCGATAGTTGTCAGCAAGGAAATGTTGCCCGTCCCGGCCGGACATGACCCGGCGCCCTCACGGCTGCGTTACAAATTGCAAAGACTGTGGCTGCGACCATCGGTGCGGCTGGCGATGAAATACGGCCCGCCGGTCACGGCACTGGCGCTGGTCGTCTGGACCATCGCCGGAAACGCCGAAATTCGCGGAGATATCACCAAAAAAATAAGCGAAATCAGAAATTCCATCGCCGGAATGCCAGAACTTGCGGTGAACGCAATCGACGTTCCCGGCGTGTCGGATGATTTGCGCAAACAAATCCTCGAAGTTGCCTCGGTTTCGCTGCCGATTTCCTCGCTTGATCTTGACGTGCTGGCGTTGCGCGATCGGGTTCAGGGAATCGATGCGGTGCAATCGGCAACCGCTCGCGTCCGAACCGATGGCATCTTGCAGATCGACATTACCGAACGAACCCCGGTTGCGGTCTGGCGCCATGAAGGCGGCCTCGATCTGGTCGATGCCGAAGGGTTTCGCGTCGCCCGCCTCGCCGCCCGCGGGCTGCGCAGCGACCTGCTGTTGATCGCAGGCGAAGGTGCGCCGTTGGCCGTCAGGGAAGCCGAGATGCTTTTGGCGGCGTCCGGCCCGTTTCGCGGACGGGTCAGAGGCTTCATTCGCCAGGGTGAACGGCGCTGGGATGTTGTGCTGGACAAGGATCTGGTCATTGCCCTGCCCGAGAAGAACCCGCGCGAAGCGCTGGAACGGGTCATCGCTCTGGACCGCGCGCACGACCTGATGGCGCGCGATTTGCGCGTTATCGACATGCGCGATGCAAGGCGACCGGTTCTGCGGCTGTCAAATCAGGCGGTGATGGAACTGCGCCGCATTCGCACTGCGATCCCCGGGGAAGAGACATGAGCAACGCCTTGTTTGCGACGCAACGCGCGATGCGCACCCGCCGCGAATCGGCGATCAGGCGCGGCCTCGTGGCAATCCTCGATATCGGGTCGGCCAAGGTAGCCTGTCTGGTCCTGCAATTTGTACCCGCCGACAGCGCGGTCTCTGAAGGGGTCACGCTGCCGCGCTCGGCGGCTTTTCGTGTCATCGGTTCGGCGACGACACGGGCTCGCGGCGTCGCCTTCGGCGAAATTTCGGCGATGGAAGAGACCGAAAGCGCCATCCGCACCGTCGTCCAGCAGGCGCAGAAAATGGCCAGCATCCGGGTTGATCAGGTCTTGCTGTGTTTCTCTGGCGGTCGGCCGCGATCTTACGGTGTCGAAGGCGCGGTCGAAGTCGAGAATGGCGAAGTTGGCGAGCGCGATATTGGCCGGGTGTTGGCGCATTGCGATATTCCCGAATACGGCAGCGATCGCGACGTCTTGCACGCAATGCCGGTCAACTTCACCCTCGACAACCGTTCGGGCCTGAACGACCCGCGTGGCCATGTCGGCAGCCGGTTGGCGGTTGATATGCATCTGGTAACCGTCGATTCCGCACCCATCCAAAACTTGCTGCAATGCATCCGGCGATGCGACCTTGAACTGGCCGGTATCTCGCATTCGTCCTATGCGTCGGGCATCTCCAGTCTGGTCGAAGATGAACAGGAACTGGGCGCTGCCTGCATCGACCTTGGCGGCGGCACCACCGGCGTTGCGGTGTTTATCAAGCGCCACATGATCTATGCTGATTCGGTGCGCATCGGCGGTGATCACATCACCGCGGACATTTGCCAGGGCCTGCATGTTCCCGTCCAGGTCGCTGAACGCCTGAAAACATTTCATGGCGGCGTCGTGGCGACCGGGGCCGACGATCGCGATCTGATCGACATCCCCGATCCGCACGGCGAATATTCGGGCGAGCGTCGCCAAATCAGCCGGTCCGAACTGATCGGGATCATTCGCCCTCGGGTGGAAGAGATATTGGAAGACGTGCGCGTCCGATTGGATGCCGCCGGATTCGAGCACTTGCCCAGTCAACGAATCGTTTTGACCGGTGGCGGTAGCCAGATTCCGGGCCTTGAAGCGCTGGCCGCCAAGATTCTGGGTCGGCAGACCCGGATCGGCCGGCCCCTGCGAATTCACGGTTTACCGCAAGCCATGACCGGCTCGGCATTCTCCGCAGCGGTTGGAATGGCACTGCATGCAAGCCATCCACAAGACGAATGCTGGGATTTCGAAGTGCCGGCCGACCGAAAAGGCGCGCTGCGCGTTCGCCGCGCGATGCGCTGGTTTCGTGACAATTGGTGAGGCAAAAATTCTAGGTGCAATGGCAGCGGAAATACGCCTATATAGTGGATAACCACAAGATGTGG
>JAYTCN010000249.1:0-4059 GCA_043736475.1 Paracoccaceae bacterium | reverse complement strand
TCAGCGCCTTCGCCAGATCGTCCATGGCGCGGATGTGGCGGCCTTCGAGGCTGATGATGCGCTTGGAGTCGATCCAGAGCCGGAACGACACCATATCCTCTGGTTCGGCACCGGGATTGTGGTTGATGGCACGCAGGATGATGATCGCGCCGTCGCCGATGACGACGATGCGGGGCCGGGTTTCCTCATCGAGCAGGGCGTCGATGATGACTGGGTCGAGAAAGGAAATGGTGGATTCGAGCCAGGCCCGCGTTTGCGCGTGGTTGCGGTCGAGATGGACCCAGTTCGGCGCGTCGGCGGCCAGTTGGTTGGCCAGGTCAGACGGGGCGACGGCTGTGCCAGTGACAAGCGCGTAGGACAGCAGGATATGGCTGTTGTCAGCCGAGGCGGGGCCGGCGGTCAGAACGTTTCCTTGGCGTGTTTGGCGTCGGGGTCAACGTCGACGGCGGCCGAAGCGGTGCCGATCCGGTCTTCGCATTTGGAGTGTTCGTCCATCGTCGGGCCGGTGCCGGACAGGGCGAAACGGGCGATGGCTGTGCCCTTGACGCTTTCGATCAGCATGTTCGAACCGGAGTAAAATGCGGTCAGGAACCGCTGCGTCGCCGGTTCGGTGCGGTCGAGCCAGGAGGTGACCGAAGAGGAATATTTCTCGGCCGAAATATCCCAAGGGTCGCTGTTGTCGATGCGCACGACGAAGGTTTCATCGACGGCTTCTTCGGGGAACTGCCAGTTTTCGTTGTAGAGCGTGATCGAAAACGTGCCGTCGGGCCAACTTTCGACGCTGAACAAGGTGCCTTCATCGCTGATCGCCCGGGTTTCGCAGGACAGCGAGCCGTCATCCCAGATGTTGACATCAAGCCGCCAGGCACCTTGTTCAAAAACGGTTTCCCATTCGGAAATACCGTCGGACAGTGCCGGAGTTGCCGCAAGCAGACCGGCTGCAAGCCATTTCAGCATTTGACCCATCCCTTCTTGTCTCGCGCGCAGAATCTAATCCGGGATTGTGGCGTTTCAAAGAGGGATTTTGATCGGCGGTTATTCACTATCCGGCGAAGCGCGTTTCGCATTCAAAATGGTTTTCGAGCGTGGCGGCGGCACGGTCGAGCGAAAAATGGGTGATCGGCGTGCCCTTGGCGCTTTCGACGTCAAGCGCGGTGCCATGCATCAGGCGATCGATCAGCGCGGCCAAAGCCTGGTCTTCAGCCGGGACCGATGCCTGGACAGTGCTGTCAAACTTGGCCCCGGTGCCGGTCCAAATTTCACCGCCGTTGACGCGCAGCCCGAAAGTTTCTTCGACGCTTTCGCTCGGGAATTGCCAGTCATCGACGGACAGACTGATGGCGGCACGGTCGTCAGGCCAGGATTCGTAGCGAAAAATGGTGCCGTCAGCATTGATGCCTTCGGTGGCGCAGGAGATGGTGCCGTCGTCGAATTCATACAAGATCAAGGTCCAGTTGCCGCTGGTATACAGGATTTCATCGGCGAAGACCGGGGTGGCGAGCAGCAGCGTCAGGGCGGTGAGGCGGATCACGGCATTCTCCGGTTCTAAAAATCGGTCGGGGCACCGCCTTCGCGTTTGCGGCGGGCGACAAAATCGGCCAGTTCGTCACGGATGGCGATGTCCAGCGGCGGTGCCTCGTATTCGTTGAGAATGGCCTTCCACATCTTGTTGGCGCGCTGGGCGGTCCATTCAGCCCCGGCTTCGGTCCAGGCCTCGTAGTTGCGCCAGTCGCTGAGGAACGGCGAATAGAAGGCGGTTTCGTAGCGGTCCTGGGTGTGCTGGGTGCCAAAGAAATGGCCGTTGTGGCCGACATCCTTGATGGCGTCAAAGGCGATCTCGTCGGGACCGGCGGCGAAGGTGGCGGGTTCGAAATAGCGCTGGATCTGTTGCAGGACTTCGCAATCCATCACGAACTTTTCGTAGGACGCGATCAGCCCGCCTTCGAGCCAGCCGGCGGCGTGGTAAACCACGTTGACCCCGGCGGAGACCGCGGCCCAGAGCGAGTTACAGCTTTCCCACATCGCCTGGGCATCGGGGGTGTTGGCGGCGCAGGCATTGGAGGCGCGCAAGGGCAGGCCGTAGAAACGGGCCATTTGCCCGGTCATTTGCGTCGCCCGCATGTATTCCGGGGTGCCAAAGGCGGGGGCGCCGGATTTCATGTCGACGTTCGAGGTGAAGGTGCCGAAGACCACCGGGGTGCCGGGGTTGATGAACTGGTAAAGCGCGATTGCCGCCAGCCCTTCCGCCAGCGATTGCATGACGGCACCGGCCATGGTGACCGGGGCCATGGCCCCGGCGAGGGTGAACGGGGTGACGATCACCGGCTGGCCGCGTTTGGCAAAGCGCATCGAGCCGTCGAGCATCGGGGTGTCATGTTTCAGCGGGCTGGTCGAATTGATGTTGGTATAGAGCCGCGGCTTGGAAAAGAACTCGGCCGCCGGGAGGCCCGAGGCAATGCGGGCCATTTCGAGCACGTCTTCGACCCGTTCGCTGCCCAGCGAATAGGCATGCACCACCTTGTCGGTGAGGGTCAGTTTTTCAAACAGGCAATCGAGGTGGCGGACCGAGGGGTGAATGTCGACCGGCTCGACCGGGTAACCACCGGCGACATGGATGCAATTGAAGTATTGCGTCAGCTTCATGAAGTCTTTGAAGCTGTTGAAATCGCCCACTCTTCGCCCCCGGTCGAGGTCCATGGCGTTCGGCGGCGACGAGACATTGACGAACACCATATGCTTGCCGCCGATGGTGATCTTGTGCGCGGGATTGCGCGGGGTGATGTCGAACTGGCGCGGGGCCAGGCCGACCATTTCCATCACCCAGGCGCGGTCGAACTTGACGTTGGGGCTGTCGGGATCGACCCAGCAACCGGCGGCCTTGAGGTAGGCGCGGGATTCGTCGTTGAGAAAATGGATGCCGATCTCTTCCAGAACCCGCATGGCGCCGGCATGGATCGCTTGGACGCCCTCGTCGGAAAGCGGCTCGGTTGGTCTGTCGGGGTTGAGCGGTATCCGCCACGGCATCTGGTGGACGGCGCCACCACTTGCCCCGCGCCGGTTGGCCGAATGGCCGCCGGAGCGGCCTTTGCGTTCTGACATGTGTTTCCCCCTCGGGCATGCGGTCATACAGGCGACATGGCGGGCGGAACTGCTGGCGGATTTGCGACGCGAGAGGTCGGTTTTGACGTTTTTGGCGATCCGGGGATGCGTGGGCAGGTGAAGACTCCCAAACCACCGCTGCCCCGGACTTGCTCCGGGGCCGCGGTGGCCGTGGCGCGGAAGGAGGTCCCGGCGCGGGGCCGGGACAGCCGGGGATGTGGGCAACCTCACACCATGAAAATGTCCGCCGCCGTCAGCACCGCGCTGGCTTGCAGGTCGGCGATCATCACTGCGCCGCCGACGCCGTTGCCGTCGGCGTCGAACCACAGCGTCTTGTCGCCGGTGCGGAAGATGAAGCGGTCGTCGGCGTCTTGCGCCACATTGTCGGCGCGGGCGCGGAACTGGCTGGCGGCCAGCGCGCCAGCGACGAGGCCAGCGCCGAAGCCTGCGGCGGAAATCTCGAAACTGTCATTATTGCCCGCTGTGGCGCCGAAATCCAGGATCACATCGCCTCCCTGGCCGGGGCGCTCGAAGATGAATACGTCATCGCCAAGCCCGCCGCGCAGGCTGTCCTTGCCGCCGCCGCCGGTCAGCCGGTCGGCCCCGGCCAGCCCGGACAAGTTGTCGGCCCCGCCGCGGCCGCTGAGCGCATTGGCGGCGTCGTTGCCGACGAAAATATCGGCGCTGGTCGAGCCGACGATGTTTTCGATGCCGGAATAGGTATCCAGGGCCGCCGCGCCGTCGTTGTCGAACGAACCGTCGAGCGCCACCTGCGCGCCTTGGGTGGTGCGAAACTCGATCGTGTCGCTGTTGGCGCCGCCGTCGATGACCTCGGCCGCGTCACCGAGGATGAACGTGTCGTTGCCGGCGTCGCCGAAGATCGTGCCCTCGACCGTGCCGCCGCGGCCGTCATAGCGGTCGGCGCCGTCGCCGAGGCCGATGTGGCCCAGCATGGTGCCG
>JAYTCN010000248.1:0-4060 GCA_043736475.1 Paracoccaceae bacterium | reverse complement strand
CCGCGACATCGGCGGTGGCCTGCAGCATGCCCTGCACGCGCCAGGCATTGCCTGCGTCCACGGCAAGACCGCCAACAAGCAGGAATACAATCGTCCAGCCCGTCGCCCAGATGGTGACGGCACCTTTCTCATCGGCGGTAAAATGGTTTGTGGCAGCGGTGGTGGTGGTCCAAAAACGGATCATGATCGTTACTCCTGCAACAGACATTAATATCCTGAGAGCTTGCGGCCCAAATGCGCCGGAAAGTTGTTCATATTCGGTTAATCTTGCGAAATCGGCAGAAATTCTCGCGCCAGACCCAGGGTCCGGACCCTGGCCCCGGCACACCTCACAGCCAGGACTGGTAGAGTTCACCCCGACGACAACGTAACCAAACACTGCAAGGCCAAACTCTGAGGTGAATCTCCCCACCCTTCGCCCTCGACCCCGTTCCAACGATTTTTCCGCCAAAAACCGCTTCACCAGTCATCAACTGAAACGTTTCAGATCGTCGTTTTACCCCGAAAATGGGGCATGAGTTTGGTGGTTTTTGGCGTGCAGCCGACGTTCAAACCACGTCACACACCGGTAATTTCCCGCCGCGCCAATGCCGCCAGAAACGACGAGCGCGTCATCTTGCGCCCCCGCGCCGTATCGTCAATCGCCCGCAAAAGGCCGCGATCAAGCGAGATATTGGCTTTCACCTGCGTCCCATCCGGCGCGATATAGGGCACAGCCATCAATGTTGCGCCTTCGGTAAGAGCCTCCTGAACTTCGGGCAACTTCCGCAGCACATCCAATGCACGAGCAGGCGTTTGCGGCATATCCTCAAAATACAGGTCCATCGCCTCAGCCGCGTTTTTGGGAATGTCTTCCCATCGATCAGCGGCCGAAAAACAACCGGGCAGGTCCGGGAACGTCAACCCGAAAGCGCTTTCACCTTCTTGATGGACGATGGCGGTGTAATAGCGCATTTCAATTCTCCTTTCCGAAAAGACCCGCTTGCTTGTAAATGGCCCTAACTGTGCCGAGGGGCAAATCTTTCTTCGGGTGTGGAACGATCACCGTGACCAGGCCTTTTCTAAATTTGTGATGAGACCCGGCAATCGAAACCAACTCAAAACCCGCGCGACGCAATTCACCAATCAGTTTTCGACTGTCGCGTTCCACTTTCGCCAAACCTCACTTGCTTACGCATATATATGCGAAATCCGCCTAAATCAAGTCATTATACGCATATATATGCGTAAACTCCTTAACGTGGGGTTAGCGGTAAGTGTCGGAAGATTTGTTTAGTTAGGCAAGAATCACGGCATCAGCTGGCCGCCGTTCACCTCGATGACCTGGCCGATGATGTAACCTGACAATGCCGCCGAAGCCAGAAACAGATAAGCCCCCACACAATCCTGCGCCAATCCGACCCGGCCTTGCGGGATGGTGGCCAGCATGGCGGCCATCTGGGCAGCAGTGGAATAGCGTTGGTGGAACGGCGTGTCGATCACCCCGGGGGCGACAGCGTTGACCCGGATGCCGAAGGGAATCAGTTCCTTGGCCATGCCTTTGGTGACGTTCATCACAAAGCTTTTCGACGACCCGTACATCCCTGCCCCGCCACCGGCGCCATTGCGGGCGGCGATCGAGGTGGTGTTGATGATGAACCCGCCGCCTGCCGCCTTGAGATGCGGGATCGCGGCTTGCGAGGCCACGATCACCGAGCGGGCGTTCAAATCCATGATCTCGTCGTAGTCAACTTCGGTCGCCTTTTCATAGGCGATGCGCCGCACCATGCCGCCGGCATTATTGATCAGGCCATCGAGCCCGCCCAGCGTTGCTGCCGCCGCGCTGATCATCGCCCGGGTGGCCTCGGCATCGGCAATGTCGGCGCGGCACAAGTGAACCTTGCCACCGGCATTGGTGATCGCATCGGCCAGCGCATTTGCCGCATCGACGCTGGAATTGTAATGCAGCCCCACTTTTGCCCCTTGGGCAGCGAAGGCCCGGGCGAGTTCGGCACCAATGCCGGTGGAGGCACCGGTGATCAGCACGGATTTTCCATGCAGGTCGGGGATAGTCAACATTGTCGTTCAGCCCTTCTTGCTAATGCGCCAGTCGCGCGGCCACGAGAGCCAACGCCCTGGCCACGGCCTGATTGATTGTCTGGATACTTGTGTCGAGAATCAGCGCGTCTGGCGCGGCCACCAGCGGCGCGATAGTGCGTTCGCTGTCGCGTTTGTCGCGCGCCATGACATCGGCCAGGACGTCTTTTTCGTCGCCGCCCAATTCAAGCCATCGCCGATGGGCGCGAATTTCCGGCGTTGCGGTGACGAAAAGTTTGATTTCCGCCTGCGGGCAAACAACAGTGCCGATGTCACGGCCATCGAGTACGGCCCCACCCTGCTGACGGGCGAAAGTGCGCTGGAAATCAATTAGGGCAGCACGAATTTCCGGCAAAACCGCGACCTTGGATGCAGCCCGCGAAGCCACGGCTGACCTGAGGTCGGAACGCTCCACGTCGGACGCAGTCAGATTACGCGCCGCTTTTGCCGCCAATTGTGGGTCAATGATGCCCCGGCCGGCTTCCATTGCGATCGCACCGACCGCTCGATACAGAAGGCCGGTATCCAGGTGGGCAAACCCGAATTTGACCGCCACAGCGCGCGCGATGGTGCCTTTGCCTGCCGCCGCGGGTCCGTCGATCGCAACGGTGAATTGCATCAGCCAACGTCGTGACTGAACGTTGCGCCCAACGATTCCATCAGCGCAACGAAATTCGGGAAACTGGTGCCAATGGCACCCATGTCGTCAATCGTGACCGGTTTCTTGGTGCCAAGGCCGAGACAGAGGAATGCCATGCCGATCCGGTGGTCAAGGCGGGTCGCCACCGTCGCGCCGCCGGCAACCCCGCCAGCACCCAGGCCGTGAACGACAAGGAAATCAGGGCCTTCCTCGATGGTAACGCCACACGCTTCCAACCCTCGGGCCATGGCGTCGATGCGGTCACTTTCCTTGACCCGCAGCTCCTTGATACCGCGCATGACCGTCTTGCCTTCTGCCATCGCAGCCAAGGCAGCAAGGACCGGATATTCGTCAATCATCGACGCGGCGCGTTCTGGCGGCACGTCAATTCCGCGCAGCGGCGAGAACCGCACCCGCAGATCGGCCACGGGCTCGCCGCCTTCGTCGCGGCGGTGCAGAAACTCAATATTCGCACCCATGTCCACCAGGGTGGCAAACAGGCCGGCCCGGGTCGGGTTGAGACCGATATTTGGAACCAGAATGTCGGATCCCTCGACCAAAAGCGCGGCGCAAACCGGAAATGCCGCCGACGACAGGTCGCGCGGAACCGTGATGTTCAAGGGCACAAGTTCCGGCTGTCCCATCAGGGTGATGACATCGCCGCCTTTGGTTTTTTCGGTACGGATATTGGCCCCGAAGCCTTTGAGCATCCGCTCGGTATGATCGCGCGTCGGCTCCGTTTCGACCACGATCGTCTCCCCCGGCGCATTCAACCCGGCCAACAATATGGCGGATTTGACCTGCGCCGACGGCATTGGTGTCGTATAGCGCACCGGCAACGGGTCTTCGGCGCCAACAATCGTCATCGGCAATTTGCCGCCCATTCGGCCAAACGCGCGGGCGCCGAATAACGCCAGCGGGTCGGTTATGCGGCCCATCGGGCGCGACCGGAGACTGGCATCGCCGGTGAAGGTGGCACTGATCGGCGTCGTTGCCATCGCCCCCATCATCAGTCGCACGCCGGTACCGGCATTGCCGCAATCGATGACATCCTTCGGTTCGGCAAACCCGCCGACCCCGACGCCTTGCACCCGCCATTCACCCTCGGCTGTCCGCAGCACGTCGGCACCGAAACTTTGCATGGCCTTGGCAGTGTCGAGAACGTCCTGCCCTTCCAGCAACCCGCTGATCCGCGTCTCGCCGACCGTCAGTGCGCCAAGGATCAGGCTGCGGTGCGACACCGATTTATCGCCAGGAATTTGCGCAGTGCCGTTCAAAGCCGGGCTTTTGCGGGCGGTCAGGGGCTGGGGATTACCGTGGGCAGACATGGATTTGGCCTTTGGA
>JAYTCN010000247.1:0-1659 GCA_043736475.1 Paracoccaceae bacterium | reverse complement strand
CGCTGATCGGTGGCCTTGGCGCCGACAATCTGTCCGGCGGCACCGGAAATGACAGTCTTTCGGGCGATGCGGGTGCCGATAGCCTTGATGGCGGTGATGGCACGGATACGCTTTTGGGCGGCACCGGCGATGACACACTGATCGGTGGCCTTGGCGCCGACAATCTGTCGGGCGGCGATGACCGCGATACGTTCTTTGTGACCGCAGGCGACGTGGTTGACGGAAATGAGACCGGCGTTGATACAGACACGCTGAACTTCAATGTCTTCGGTCAGGGCAAGGCGCTGACCAATATCATCTTCGATCCGGGCAATGCCGAGAACGGCACTGTTCAGTTCCTTGATGGTGCCGGTGTCGTCATCGGCACGATGACCTTTACCAATATCGAAAATGTCATCCCCTGCTTCACGCCCGGCACCCTGATTGAAACCGCGCGCGGCGCAATGCGCGTTGAAGATCTGGTCGCCGGCGACAGCGTTCTGACCCGCGACAATGGCTATCAACAGCTGTGCTGGGTAGGGCGTCGCGACCTTTCGTCTGCCGATCTTGCCGAAAGACCCGCCTTTGCGCCGATTTTGATCCGTGAAGGTGCCCTCGGCACGAACCTGCCATGTCAGGATATGATGGTATCACCGCAACACCGGATGTTGTTCACGGGCCACCGGGCCGAAATGATGTTTGGCGAACATGAGGTGCTGGTTGCAGCAAAGCATCTGGTGGGAAAACCGGGCATCAATCGTGCCAATCCGGGGGCTGTCAGCTATATCCATATCATGTGTGATCACCACGAGATTATTCGTGCAAATGGCTGCTGGACGGAAAGCTTTCAGCCGGGGGCGATGACATTGCAGGCCATGGAGCAAGGTCAGCGCGATGAGTTGGTCCGGCTGTTCCCGGAGCTTGCCGCCGCTGCCCTGCATTACCCCGCCGCCCGCCTGTCCCTTAAAGCCCATGAAGCGCAGGTGCTTTTGGCGGCCTGATCAGACCAGGCCCAAACCGACCTGGGCAAACCACCGAACCCCGCTATTGGCGGCACCGCCTTCGGCAGTGTGGCCGGGCGGTTACGCTTTGAACGCTCTTTCCACGTTGTGAAACTGTTTGGCGACACGGACGGTGACGGGGCCGCAGATTTGCAAATCTTGCTGACCTTGAACACCAGGATCATCAGGCTGACCTGATCTTATCGATTAAACTGGTCTGAGACGGCGCAGTTGCCCGCCTTCAAGACTGCGGCCGTGTCTTTTTCGGATCGTAATGCGACAGGCCCACAATGCGCGCGGGCAGGCGTTTTTGATGGCCGTCCAGCTTGCCCACCTCAACCGCCGTCTCAAGCCCTGCATGCGCGACATCCACCCGCGCCAAAGCGATGTTTTTGCCCAGGATCGGTGAGCGGGTCGAGGACGTCACCACCCCCACCTGCGCGCGGCCACTGTAAATGCCGTCGCCGTGGCCGACATTCACCGCCGCCGCAATCTCCAACCCGACGAATTTGTGCATCGGATGTTCCTTGCGCCGGATCAGTGCATCGCGCCCGATAAAATCATCGGTTTTCGATTTCAACGGCACACAAAACCCGATGCCCGCCTCGAACGGATCGGTCTGGTCGGTGAAGTCGTAGCCCGCAAAGATCAGACCCGCCTCGATCCGTACCATGTCCAG
>JAYTCN010000246.1:0-4070 GCA_043736475.1 Paracoccaceae bacterium | reverse complement strand
GCCTCGACCCCCTGCGACGCATCCACCACCAGCAGCGAGCCTTCGACCGCCCGCATCGAGCGGCTGACTTCGTAACCGAAATCGACATGGCCCGGGGTGTCGATCAGGTTGAGGACGTAGTTGTGGCCGTCATTCGCCATGTAATCGATCCGCACCGTCTGCGCCTTGATGGTAATCCCGCGCTCGCGCTCGATATCCATCGAGTCGAGCAGCTGCTCCTTCATGTCGCGCTCCAGCACCGTGCCGGTCGACTGGATCAGCCGGTCGGCCAGGGTCGATTTGCCGTGGTCGATATGGGCGACGATGGCGAAATTGCGGATGCGGGCGAGGTCGGTCATGGGGCGGGATATGCAGGATTGCGGGGGGGATGGTCAAGGTGCCGGCGCTGCGGCGGCGGCGGCGGCGACTGGCTCGCCGCCGCGCGGCCAGGTCCGCCACCCTGACCCTTGCCGGCAAGCGGTGGCGGGGACGATCGGGGCGCGGTCGCAGAGCGCATCCACCCGCCAGCCGCGCCGGAATGTCGCCTCGGGGCCCGACCGCTACTGCTGTCCGTCGCCGGTGCCGGAAGTCTGGCCCTGGCCAAGCTGAAACTCGGCGGTGGTGTTGCGGCTCGGGTAGGGTTGGCCGGGAACCGGAACGCCAAGGTGGGCGCAGAGGGGTTCCCAGCCGTCACCCAAGCTGTGGATCAACAGGCGGTTGGCCGGGACCGAGGCTTTGACGGCGGCGACGTTGGCGTTGTAGGTCGCCATGCAGTGGTCGCGGTTATCGATATTGCCGGAAAACACGATTTTCTTGATCAGGGCGAGGCCCATCGACTGCGGTTCGCTGGATTGGTTGATGCCGGGCCGGATGGTTTTGGCGAAGCTTTCCCACCAGCTTTCGGCGCTGCGCCAGGTCAGGATTATCCTGGCATCGGGATAGAAATTGATGAGTTCGGGCCAGAAATGCGCCGAGGGCCAATCAAGGCAGGAGGCATAGCCCTCGAACAAATACGGCCAGTCGCGGGGCGCGCCTTGCACCATGGCCCGCCAGCGGCGCTTTTGTTCGTCGTTGCCGATCACTTCGTACATGTGGTGGCAGGGCCCGAAACCGAGGATGGTGAGGGCTTCGCGCATTGAATCGGTGCCGGTGCGGCCAAAACCGGTGCCGATTACTGTGAGGGTCATCTGTCGGCTCCGTTTGCCCGACCTTGTCAAGTTTCCCCAAGAGTTGTCAACTGCGCGAAATCTTCAACACGAAAGCCAAACCCATGCTGCACAACCGCCTTGGCACTTCGGGCCTGATGGTTCCGGCCCTGACCCTTGGCACCGTCACCTTTGGCGGCGCAGGCGCCAGGGCCTGGGGCAATACCGATGCCAAAGGCGCGATCCGGATGGTTGACCGCTGCCTCGAGCATGGCCTGAGCATGTTTGATACCGCCGATGTCTACAATCAGGGCAGGTCGGAGGAGATTCTGGGTGCCGCCGTCAAAGGCCGAAGGGACCGGGTGCTGATCTCGACCAAATCGACCTTTGGCATGGGAACGGGGCCGAACGAGGTTGGTTCGTCGCGGCACTGGCTGACCAAGGCGGTCGAGGGGTCGCTGAAGCGGCTGGGGACCGATTACATCGACCTGTTCCAGTTGCACGGATTTGATGCGCTGACGCCACAGGAAGAGGTGCTGGGCACGCTGGACGGCATGGTCAGGGCGGGCAAGATTCGCTATATCGGCTGCTCCAATTTCAGCGGCTGGCATCTGATGAAGTCTTTGGCGGTTTCCGACCGGTTGGGTCTGGTCCGCCATGTGGCCCATCAGGCGTATTATTCTTTGGTGGGCCGCGACTATGAACGCGAGCTGATGCCGGTGGGCCTGGATCAGGGCGTGGGTGCGGTGGTGTGGAGTCCGCTGGGCTGGGGGCGGCTGGGCGGCAAGTACCGGCGCAGCCAACCTTATCCGCCCGGGGCGCGGTTCGTGCGGACCGCCGATCAGGCCCCGGCGGTGGCGGATGAATTGTTTTACCGGGTGATGGATGCGCTGGACGAGGTGGCATCCGAGAACGGCAAGTCGGTGGCGCAGATCGCGCTCAACTGGCTGCTGTCGCGGCCGACAGTGGCGACGCTGATATTCGGGGCGCGCGATGAGGCGCAACTGATGGACAATATCGGTGCCGTCGGCTGGGCTTTGACGGCCGATCAGATCGCACAACTGGATGCGGCCAGCAAAACGCCGTTGCCCTATCCCTATTGGCATCAACAAGGGTTTGCGCGGAATCCATCGCCAGTCTAGTCCCAAATTCCTACTTGACTCGAATCATCGTCTGCGACAATGACACCGGTGTCATGTCATCGGTGTCATCAGAACGCCGAGGCTGGGAGGAGGAGCGTTTGGCCACGATCTATGATGTTGCACATCTTGCTGGCGTTTCGGCCAAGACCGTCTCGCGGGTGATGAATGGTGACGCATTGGTCAGTGACAAGACGCGGGCCAGCGTGCAGGCGGCGATGGTCAATCTTTCCTACATTCCGTCCAGTGCGGCACGCGCGATGCGGTCGAGCAAATCGGGATTGGTGGGGTTGATCACCGGTGCCATCAGCGATGCCCCATCGGGCATCGAGGCCGTGGGTCTGCCGGAAATTTACATCGTGCAGGGCATCCAGCGCGTGTTGGCCGCCAGCGGCATCACATTGCTGATCTCCGATACCGGCGGGCGCGAGGAACGGGTGCCGGACCTGCTGCGGACATTGCAGGAACACCGGGTCGAGGGCATCATCTATGTCGCCGATCACCTGATGAAAATTTCCTTGCCCGAGGCTGGCCGGGTGAAAAACCTGGTGCTGGCCAATTGCTTTGACGACATCGACACCCC
Source organism: Paracoccaceae bacterium (assembly GCA_043736475.1). GTDB lineage: Bacteria > Pseudomonadota > Alphaproteobacteria > Rhodobacterales > Rhodobacteraceae > JANMOK01. The sequence goes on along the minus strand of JAYTCN010000246.1, from coordinate 1,224 downwards.
TGCGGTCATTGCCGACGAGGCGCACGGCCAGCATGCGCTGGTTTCCGGGCTGATCGCCCGCGGCCACCGGCGGATCGGGTTTCTGACCCTGCCGGTCACGCTTGCCGCTTATGAATTGCGCCGCAGCGGCTATGAGCGCGCCTTGCGCGCGGCCGGGCTGGGCTACGACCCCGATCTGGTTTTGCAAGGCGACAGCCACGGCGCTGCTGACGAAGGCAAATTCGTTAATGCCGCCATCGACCGGCTGCTGGCGCTGCCCGATCCGCCGACGGTGCTGTGTTGCGGCAACGACCGGCTGGCGGTGGCGGTATACGGCATCCTGCGCTCGAAAGGCTTTGCCGTTCCGAATGACATGTCGGTGGCAGGCTACGACGATTACCGGGTGATCTCGGAAATCCTGTTCCCGGCATTGACCACTGTCGATCTGCCCTATCTGCGGATCGGCGAGAAAGCGGCACAGGTACTGCTCGATATGATGCGCGGCACGCCCGACGCGGCTGCCGCGACCCGAAATACGGTGAAGGGCGAGGCCGTTTGGCGCGACTCGGTCACCGTACGCGACGCGACTGTCGCAAATCTGAAATCCAACAGGAGGAATGGATAATGAAGCATAGCTTACTTGCAGGCGTGCTGGCGGTTTCCGCCGGTTTTGCCGGACAGGCCAGTGCCCAACAGGCGCTGACCATGTGGTACCACGGTGCGGGCAACCCGGCCGAAAGCGCGATCCTTGCCACGGTGGTGGAGGAATTCAACGCGTCGCAAACGGATTTCAGCGTCGAGATCGTGAAATTCCCGCAAATCTCCTACAACGATTCGGTTGCTGCGGCGGCGCTGGCCGGCAAACTGCCGGACATCATCGACGTTGACGGGCCGATCATGCCGAACTGGGCCTGGGCCGGCTATCTGGCACCGCTCGATATTCCGGCCGAGACCTATGCCAAATTCCTGCCGGGGCCGATCGGCATCTGGGACGGCAAGGTCTATTCGGTCGGACTGTGGGACGCCGCCGTTGCCGTGGTGACGCGCAAGTCGGTGCTCGACGAATACGGTATCCGGGTTCCGACACTGGACGCGCCCTGGACGTTCGAAGAATTCGACGGCGCGCTGACCACCATCCAGGCGGGTGGCAAGTTCGAATATGCGCTTGATATGGGCATGGCCTGGAAAGGCGAATGGTACCCCTATGCCTTCAGCCCGTTCCTGCAAAGTTTTGGCGGCGACCTG
>JAYTCN010000245.1:0-1662 GCA_043736475.1 Paracoccaceae bacterium | reverse complement strand
CCGAGACGGAAAGTTCAATATTGAATGATTGCATTCGGCTGATCGATTCGTTGCACGATTCGCGCCCCGGCGCGATGGTGCAGATTGGCATTGCCCCGGGTTCGCCGTTTTCGGTCAGCCGCGAGTTGATGCGCGACGCCGCATTGCCGGCCCGCGACAAAGGCGAGATGTTGCCCGCGCATCTGGCCGAAAATGCCGAGGATGTGGCCTATTCGTCGGCCAATTTTGGCTGCCGCCCGGGGCAATATGCCGAGGATTTGGGCTGGACCGGACCCGACGTCTGGCACGCGCATTGCGTGAAGCTGGATGCGGGCGAGATCGGCCTGTTCGCCGGCAGCGGCACCGGGGTGGCCCCTTGCCCGTGCTCGAACTGCCGTCTGGGTTCGGGGATCGCCCCGCTGCGGGCGATGCTGGATGCCGGGATCAAAGTTGGACTGGGGGTTGATGGTTCAGCCTTGAACGACGCCGGCAGCCTGATCGGCGAGGCGCGGATGGCGATGTTGTTGCAGCGGGTGGCGCAGGGCGCCAATGCGATGTCGGCGCGGGCGGCGTTGCGGTTGGCCACGCGGGGCGGGGCGGCGGTTTTGCGACGCAGTGACCTGGGATCGCTGGCGGTCGGCAAAAGGGCCGATCTGGCGATCTGGGATGGCTCAACGCCACAGAATGCCGGGTCGTGCGACCCGGTCGCCGGGCTGGTCCTGTGCGGGCCGCAGAAGGTTCGCGATCTGGTCGTCGAAGCCCGCGTCGTGGTTTGCGGCGGCGAATTGGCAACCTTGCCGCTGCGCGGGATCGTCGAGCGCCAGAAGGCGCTGGCCCGGCGCCTTATGGCTTGACCCCCAGCCCGGCGACATAAACCTGCCGCACCGCCCTATCATCGCCCAGCATGATCGTCGGGAACAGGCTTTCCCAGAAATCCCCGACCCGTTCCACCCGTTGCGCGATCACCGGCGTCGACGCCAGATCGAGCACCACCAGATCGGCCTCGCGACCGGGGACCAGATTGCCGATCTTGTCACCCATGCCCAAAAGTTCGGCCGATCCCTGGGTGGCCAGCCACAGCAATGTTTCGGGATGCAGCGCGTTGCCGCGCAATTGGCCGATTTCGTAACCGGCGGCCATTGTCCGCAGCATCGAGAAACTCGATCCGCCGCCGACGTCGGTGGCAAGTCCGGCGGGAATTCCTGCTGATTTTGCCCGCGCCATGTCGAACAGACCCGAGCCGATGTAGGTATTGGACGTTGGACAATGGGCGATGCCGGTGCCGGTCTCGGCGATCGCCGCCCATTCGCGGGCGCTCAGATGGATGGCGTGCCCCATGATCGCGCCCGGCCCGGTCAGACCAAAGCCCTGATAAACATCCAGATAATCGCGTGACTTGGGAAACAATTCGCGCACCCAGGCAATTTCCTCGTGCTGCTCGCTCAGGTGGGTCTGCATCAGGCAGGAAGGATTCTCCGCCCACAAGTCTCCCGCCGCCCGCAGTTGCCCTGCCGTCGATGTCGGTGCGAATCGCGGGGTGATGGCATAGGTCAGACGACCAAGTCCGTGCCAGCGCCCGATCAGGTCCTTGCTGTCGTCATAGCTGCTTTGGGCGGTGTCCAGCAACGCGTCGGGTGCGTTGCGGTCCATCATCACCTTGCCTCCGGCCATGCGCAGGTTGCG
>JAYTCN010000244.1:0-9602 GCA_043736475.1 Paracoccaceae bacterium | reverse complement strand
CCGAAGGCCTGTCAACCTGGGTCTGCGGCTATTCACTGCTGGCCAGCGGTGGCGGCAGCGAAGACCTGGCCTATGACTTCCTCAACGCCGTGATGGATGTGCGGGTGGCGGACTATCTGATCACGGCCTGGGGTTATGGCCATTCCAACACCGCGGGCATGGCCTTGGTCGATCCGGCGGCGGTTGAAGCGGCGGGTTATGCCGATGTCTCGGCTTTCGTCGACAAGACCCTGTTCCAGTCGCCGGTGCCAGCCGGGCTGAAACAGCGGATGATCGCCGAATTCGAAAAGATCAAGGCCGGCTACTGATCGGACAGCGCCACCAGCGCATCGGGGTCAAAGGCCAGGCGGATCCGGCTGCCGACCGGAATGTCGTCGGCCCCGAAATTGTTGGTCTCCGCCACCTCCAGCGTCAGGTCCGATCCGTCGGGCCTGACGGTCAGATGGGTGATCTCGCCGAAATACTGCCGGTCGGTAACGGTGCCGCTGATCTTGTTGGGGTTGTCGTCGCCTTCCCACAAGACCCGCAGCCGTTCCGGGCGAATCCCGGTCAAAACCCGGGAGCCCCGCACCGAAAACCCGTCTGGCTTCATGGTCTGAATAGTGCCGAATACCGGCGTTTCCAGCGTCAGTTTGTTTTCGCTTTGGCCGGTCAGTTTCGCCTCGACAAAATTCATCCCGCCCAAAAAGTCGGCGACTTTCCGGCTGCGCGGGCGCTGGTAAATCTCTTGCGGTGCCGCCACCTGCTCGATCTGGCCGCTGAACATGACGGCAATCCGGTCCGACATCGCCAAAGCCTCGTACTGGTCGTGGGTCACCAAAACAAAGGTGATGCCCAAAGACTGCTGCAAATGCCGCAATTCGACCTGCATCTGCTCGCGCAGTTTTTTGTCCAATGCCGACAGCGGCTCGTCCAGCAGCAGGACTTTCGGCTGCATCACCAGGGCCCGTGCCAGGGCCACGCGCTGCCTTTGCCCGCCCGACAGGGCATCGGCCTTGCGATCCCCCAGCCCGTTCAGTTCGACCCGCGCCAGCGCCTCGTCAACGCGGCGTTTTTTCTCGTCGGCCTCCAGCCCCAAACGTTTCAGCCCATAGCCGACGTTTTCGGCAACGTTGAGATGCGGAAATATTGCGTAGGACTGGAAAACCATATTGGTCGGCCGCCGGTTCGCCGGGATGCCGGTCATCGCATCGCCGTCGATCTTTATCGTGCCGCTCGTCGGCTCACCAAACCCGGCAATCAGACGCAGCAATGTTGTCTTCCCACAACCCGATGGCCCAAGCAGCGAGAAAAATTCGCCTTCCCGGATATTCAGGTTGACGTTGTCCAACGCTTTGAACAGGCCAAACGACCGGGTGACGTTGGAAATCTCGATAATCGTTTTCTCAGCCAAGTCCGGCTCCCGTCGAATTGATCCGCGCCGCAGCCCGACGGCGGAAAAATTCGGCTGTGCCCAACAACACAACCGAGGCCGCCAGCATGATCGTGCCCAGCGCCAGCACGTTCGGCAGTTTGCCGGCAAAACGCAGCTGGCCCCAGATATAGACCGGCAACGTCGTTTCGGTTCCGCTCAGGAAAAAGGCGAGGATGAATTCGTCCAGCGAAATCGTGAACGACACCAAAAGGCTGGACAGGATCGCCGGCGCCATCATCGGCAAGGTGATCCGCGAAAACGTGCCCCATGGCGTTTCGCCAAGATCATCCGATGCCTCCTCCAGCGACACGTCAAACCCCTCGAGCCCCGAGATCAGCACCGACATCGCATAGGGCAGGCAAAACAAAACATGTCCAAGAATAACCGTGACAAGCGACAAACTGACGCCAGCGCCCAAAAGCACGATCAAAAGCGCGATTGCCACGATAATTTCCGGCAAGACCAGCGGCGCCATGATCAGCGCCCGCGCAGGCACTGCTCCGGCAAACCGATAGCGGGTGAAAGCCCGGGCACCGCAGATACCCAGAACCGTCGCCAGAACCGAGGTCGTCAGCCCGACCAAAAGCGAGTTCCACGCCGCCTCTTGCAGCGCCGAATTCGCCGCGAGTGCCCGGTACCAATCCCAAGTGAATCCCTTCAGCGGGAACGAGGGCGTGGCGCTGGTGTTGACCGAAAACAGCGGGATCATCAGGATTGGCAGATACAGAAACACCACGAATGCCACCGCATACCAGCGCAGCCAATTCGACGCGCCTTGCTTCATCGCATTGCCCTCGTCGCGGCCCGCAGGCCCAGCACCACAACACCGGCAACCGCCGTCACAATCGCCATAGTCGTCACCGCCAGAGCGGCTCCGAGCGGCCAGTTCGAGGCCCGGCCGAACTGGGCCTGAATCGCATCGGCGATCATCACCCCGCCTTTGCCGCCGACCAGCTTGGGCGTGACATAATCCCCCACCGTCGGGATCATCACGATGATCAGCGCCGCGGTGACGCCAGGCAAGGTCAGCGGCAGCGTCACCCGCAGGAACCGCCTGATCGCCCCGTCGCCAAGATCGGCAGCAGCCTCGAGCAGCGTCCGGTCCACCTTTTCCAGCGAAACGAATATCGGCAGAATGGCGAAGGCCGCCCAGGAATGGACAAGGGTCAAGATCACCGCGTTGACATTGTACAAAAGCGACGTCAGCGGCTCGTCTATCAGCCCCAACCACAGCAAGCCGGTGTTCAGGACACCCTCATAGCCAAGGATGACCTTCCACGACATGATCCGCAAAAGGTAGCTGGCCCAGAAAGGCAAGGTGATGACGAACAGCCAGAAGCCCTTGCGGTCGCCCCCGTAAAACGAGATGAAATAGGCCACCGGATAGGCCAGACACACGATGATGATGCTGACGGTGACCGAAACAAACAGCGACCGGAGCAACAAGTCGCGATAGATTGGTTCGCCGAGGGCAGCGCGGTAGTTGGCCATCGTCGGCGTCCGGTCGATGGTCAGATAGTCCTGGGTCCAGAACGAATACATGACCACCACAACCAGCGGGCCGGCAAGCAGCAACAGTGCATAAAGCAAAGCTGGCGCCACCAACAAGATACCGCGACCGGCACCCGACCTTGGCAGCCGCCACCCTGCCGGAGGACCGGCTTTGGTTTTGTTAACCGACACGTTTCCTCCCGCGTCCCGGATTTGGCTCCGGTTCCAGCGCAGCTGCGGCAATTGTTGGTATAGCGGCCTTGAAATCAAGAAGATTCTCTGGCAAAAGTGCTGAATGGCCATTCAATTGATGCATCGTAAAGCAAACAAATACAATATCTTGGCTTCAATGCTGATAACAGCATGGTTTGAAATTTCCTGCCGGAGTTAATCGATGACTGCCCCTAAGTCCGCATTCGCACAAACCGCTCTGGGCAACGCCGAACAAAACCTCGTCCAGCCCTGGCCTACCGCCGGCACCATTGGGCACGAACATCGCGGCATGATCGAAAGTGGCGATGGCATCTATGTTTTCGACAGCCTTGGCCGCAAACTGATCGATGGTCCGGCGGGCATGTGGTGCATCAGTGTCGGCCACCGCAATGCCCGACTGGCCGAAGCGATGCGTGACCAGGCAATGCGACTCAGTTTCAATTCGCCCTGGTACACCGAAAACCATCCGGCGAAGATTCTGGCCGAACGAATAGCCGACTACACTCCCGGCGATCTGCGGCACACGTTCTTTACCACCGGCGGTTCGTCCGCCGTCGAAACCGCGATCCGGTTTGTCCAGTTTTACAACAACGTGCTCGAACGCCCGGCGAAGAAAAAAATCATCAGCCGCGTCAATGCCTATCACGGCAGCACGTTTCTGACCGCTTCGCTGAACGGGCGTCCGGTCTATTCCGATTGGCAGGATCAGGCCGGGCCGTTCATTCTGAAACTCAGCAATCCCGATCCGTTCCGGCGTCCTGCTGGTCAAAGCCTCGATGCATTCCGCGACAGCCTGGTCGCCGAATTCGAGGCGCTCGTCGCCCGCGAGGGCGCCGAGACCATCGCCGCCTTCATTGCCGAACCGGTCATGGGGTCGGGCGGCGTTGTCGTTCCGCCTGACGGTTACCTGTTGGCAATGCGCGGCGTCTGCACGCAGCATGACATCCTTTTCATCGCCGATGAAGTCGTTACCGCCTTCGGTCGCCTTGGCCAGGTTTTTGCTTGCGAAACGGTTTTTGGCATCACCCCCGATCTGATCACTTTCGCCAAGGGCGTTACCTCGGGCTACTTTCCACTGGGCGGCGTGGCGATTTCGGCCAAACTCTTGGAAAATCTGCGCTCCAGCGCCAACAAGAAGGCAATGTTCGCCCACGGCCTTACCTACTCGAGCCACCCTGTCGGCTGCGCGGTGGCCAATGCCAACCTCGACATCCTGGAGGAAGGCCTGCTGGACCATGTCCGCGACGTCGCCCCGTATTTTCAGCGCCGTTTGCGCGAGCTGTCGGTTTTGCCATTGGTGGCTGAAATCCGCGGCCTTGGCCTGATGGCCTGCGTCGAATGCCTGACCGATAAATCCTCGCCTGTGCCCACCGAACGCGACATTGCCATTGGCTTGCGGATCGACGCGCATTGTCAGGAAAACGGCTTGCTGCTGCGCCCGCTCGACAACCAGTGCGTGATGTCGCCGCCGCTGATCATCACCCGCGACCAGTGCGATGAATTGGCGGAGGCGCTCGAAAAAGGTATCCGCCTGACCATGGACGATCTGACCCGCGAGGGGGTGAAACTGACCTAGCCTTGCTCGGCGACCATGGCCGCATTCATTGTTGCAACCATTTCTTCCAGCGGCCGTTCGCGCACCGCAGCGACCGGCACCAGGCGGCGGATGCAGTCGTGATGGGACTTCAGCCCGTACTCCAGATCCGACAAATAGAACCCCTCGAAATCATCCGATTCCAGCGCCTCGTTCGACCAGATGGTCAATTGCACGTCTTCGGCCGTGGTATCGCGTTCGATCCGCACCCGCAGATAGCGCGCCAATCTTTGTGCCCTGCTTTCTTCCGGATGCCGGTAAGTTGCTCCGCGAATGACCGTCTCGTGCACGCTGATCGGGAATTCCTGATAGAACTGCACCGTCTCGGGCATGAACACGAACACCGAATTGGGAAACATGCCGAAATAGACCCAGGCCTTGCGCTGATGCTCGGGCAGATGCGTCGCCTCGGGGGCGATCCGGCGATAGGCTTTCACCGACCAGCGCCGGCCCTGCCCGGCGTTATAGGCCCCGTGTGAGCGGTTGATGCCGTTCACCAGCGGCTCGTCGTAATAGCCCGCACCATAGAGATCCTGCAAAGCCGGATGCGCCATGGCGACGTGATAGCCTTCGTTATCCACATCGCGGACCGATTTCCAATTCACCGGCGAGATATCCGCCTCCATCCCCTTGGTCGGCACCATCGCCGCCGAGCCATAGGCCGCCGCTTCCTTTTCAAACGGTCGCATCAGCTCCGCCACCGATGGCTGCGGTCCCGGTTTGAACCGGACCAGCACGAACCCTTGCCAGATTTCCAGCTCCAGCGGCTTCAACCCCATGGTTTTGCGATCGAAATCCGGAAATGATTTTGGCCGCGCCGGCCCGCGCAATGTGCCATCGAGATTGTAGACCCAACCGTGAAACGGGCACACCAGGGCGCCTTTGCAAGTGCCTGCTTCATCGGGAACCACGCGACTGCCCCGGTGGCGGCACATGTTGCGAAATGCGCGCAATTCGCCGTCGTCGCCGCGCACGATAACCGCGCGCTCGCCGATCACGTCCAGCGTATGATAATCGCCCGGATCCGCCACGTCCGACACATGGCAGACGATCTGCCAATGGGTCATGAAGACATGCTGTTTTTCCAGCTTCAGGAATTCTGGCGAATGGTATGTCCAGCCCGGCAAACCACGACGATCCCAGTCAATTGGAATGGAAATATCCCGCTCGGCCCACGGTTTGTTCATCGCGCCAACCCCGAATGATGTTGAATGACGATTCAACATCTAGCACGGGTTGCGCGAAATTGGAACCGTTTTGAACTTGGCGACCCCGGAAGGACTCGAACCCTCAGCCTGCTGCTTAGAAGGCAGCTGCTCTATCCCGTTGAGCTACGGGGTCAGCGTCGCGAGCGACGCGTCCCGCATATGCCATCCGCAACTGGTTCTTGCAACCGAAAGGTCAGTCGGTTTTGGCCACCGCCGATACGTAGCGCGGCCGGGCAACGACGCGGTTGGCAAAAGTCATCGCCGGGATGCCGACCCAATCGACCATCGGCCGGTACGGCACATAGGTCTCGGTCAGGATCACGGTGTCGCCATCCGCCATCGCCGGCAGGAATTCGCCCAGCGCCGAGGCGTCGGTCACCACATCGCCGCCGGCGGCATTATGCGACCACAGCACTTCATAGCCGTTAGCCGCGTCGTAGCTGATGCTGCTGACCCGCAGCCACTGCCCGGTCGGACGGCGCGGCAACAGGCGCTCGAACAGCAAGTCCAGCTCATCGAGAAAGGCGCTGTCGACCTCGCTTTGCCGCGACATGATGTCGGAAATGGCGAACGAAGCTTTTTCGGCATGGCTGAAATTGCGATAGGTCTGAAAAAACACGAAACTGCCGACAAACCACAACATCAGCAGCGGCAGGACGATGACGAATTCGACCGTGACCGTACCGCGGTCGTCGCTGCCAAACCGCCCGGCCAGTCGTTTCAGGGCAATCGGCATGGGTTTACTCCGGCTCATTGACATAGACCGCGCTGGCCAGCAGGGCAAAGCCGCCGGTGGCGTCTTTCTGCAGCTGCATGCCCAGACCCATGCCGGGGAAGATCGGATCAACCATCGCGCAAGCGCGCAGGAAGACAATCTCGGATCGCGCGCCGGGGTTGAAGCCGGTGACCGGCATCGCCGCGATGCTGCGATCGACACAGGTCGTCGCCACGGTTGGCAGCGAGCCGGCATCGGCCACGGTCATCATCTCCAGCACCAGCGATTCCCGGCAATCCCGCAGGATCAACGCATAGTCGCAGACCTTGTCGCGGATCGCGTCATGGCTCGGATCGGCCGCGATTCCCAAGCGCAATTCGCGCACCGCAATATCGAGTCCGCGGTCCAGCATCATGTATTTGGTCATCAGCCAGCCCGATTCGAATACCGAGAACACCGTGCTGAACAGGATCGGCGCGATGATCACGAATTCGACCGTCGCCGCGGCAGCGACATCGCCGCGAAACGCCGACACCCGATCCCTGATCTTGCCAAGGAACGCCATCATTGCACCAGCCTCACGACTTGAATTGTGCGGGCAATCGCGGCGAAAGCATCGGCGATTTGCATGCCGTCGACACTGTAGAAATGGCCTGCCGAGCTGGCACAGCGACGCAAATGGCCCTCGGCGACCGGCTCACTGGAAATTTCAAAGCCGATGGTGAACAGGATGATGCCGCGCGCCTTGGTCGCTTCGCAGATGCGCAGCAGCTGGGCGGCAGACTGGGCCGGTGTCGAAACCTGTACCGCCGCACCCCGGACCGACTGCAATTGCGTCCGCGCCAAGGTGGCAATATTGGCGGCAGTGCGGTAGTAGGCCGGGTTGACGTTCATCTGGATCGTGCTCAGCCCGTCGGTCATCAGCACCGCGAATTTCAGCGTGTTTTCGTCGTTCCAGGCCGCCGGGCGGTTGGCGAATGCCGCAATGACATCGCCATCAGCGGCCATGCTGGCGATCGCCGGCTGCAGCGCCGGATCCAGCATCGCCGCGCCCCATTTCAGCGCGTTCTGGATACCGGTATGGCCGTGCATCCGCATGTCGGCGATCCGGTCGTGCAGATCGGCGGCGGAATTCGACATCGGGATCGCGGCACTGACCTCATCGGGACACCAGCCCCAGGACGAAAACGACGGCAAGCTGTATTGAAAGTGTGGAAACTGCGCCCGACGGGCCGCCAGCGAAATCGTCGTCGTGTCGAAGTCGTTGTTATTGAAGGTGATGCAGGACGAATAATTGTGGATACGCCCGACGTTCAGTTTGCCAAACAGGGCCGCGCCGGGGTTGGTTTGACCACCGAACGGCACCAGGTTGACCGAGGTGTATTCCATCGTATCAGCGGTCAGGATGGTGTCGATGAATTCATGGGCCGCAATCTTCATGTTCGCCATCTTGCGGTTGGCATTCATCGACGGCGTGATATCCAGCACCAGCGAAATCTCGATTTTGTTGCGCCGCTGCTCGGCCGCCGCCCGGGCAACAACGCTCAGGTTCGGGATGCCGATGATTTTCAGGAAAAACGTCCGCAGCGGATATTGGGCCTGGGCCGAAACCCGGCGAGAATTTTCGGCGTCATCGCGGCCAACGGCAAGCACGACATTGGCGGGGACCCGCGCCGAGGCGAGATAGGCCGCAACCGTGTCTTCCGCCTCCAGGCCCTGGCCGAACGCCGCCGCCGCCAGCACGCCGCGATCAAGGCCGTCTTGCAGGCGGGCACGCTCGACTTCCTGGCGCATGAAATCGACGGCACCGCCGGAAACCACCACCATCATCAGAAACAGGGGAAGGACGAAAGCAAGAACAGCGCCGCTTTCGTCGCTGGCGAATCTTTGAACGGACGATCCAATACGGCACAGGCCGAACGGCCTTTTGAACGCAACTACCATGACATCTACGCTAAAACAGGGGCCACAAACACCCGGCCCATACCCGGCCTGACGCCCTTAATATGCAGTAAGTTTATTAAAAGTCATTTTTTTTGCATTTTTATGCGGCATATCGTCAATATTGCCAGTCCGCCGCATATGAATTTGCCAAAACCGCAACGATTTGGCATCCAGTCCACTCAATGCGTCCATGTGCCCTTGCGCGCAAAGGCAAAATTGTCGGCATAGCCGCCCGGCCGAATCACCGGCTTGCGTTTTTTCGGTTGCTCGACCTGAAAGGCAATACCATGGCTCTGGGCATAAGCCACCGCCTCGTCCTGCGAAGAAAATCCAAGTTTGACCTGCGAATTCATATCGCCCGACGATGTCCAGCCCATCAACGGGTCCACCGAACGCGCCGAATCCTGGGCATATTCCAATACCCAGCCATTGGTCTTGGCCTGCCCCGATTGCGTCGCCGCGCGTGCCGGTTGATAGATTTTCGCCAACATATCTGCGCTCCTCATTCAGCAATTCGCTTATCGCCAAAGCGATCTGCGATGACAAGGGCTGCGATTTTGGCGGGAAGGCAAGGTGAGGGTCGCCAACCGGGCACTGGGTGCGAGGGGTGGGGTGGGTGGTTCTGCACCCGGCTGGCGGCCATCTTGCTGCTTGCCCGTGCACAGGTAATATGATTCGCGCCATTCTGCAAGCAAAAAAACACGTTAAGGTTGTATTAACCGAAGATTAACACAACCTTAACGGAATTAAACTTTCTGGAGGCCAAATGGGCAAAACCCGCATCGAAGCGTTTTCCGACGGCGTCATCGCCATCATCATCACCATCATGGTGCTGGAACTGAAAGTGCCGCATGGCACCGACTGGGGCGCGCTGACCCCACTCTGGCCGGTGTTCCTGTCCTACGTCCTCAGCTTCGTCAATATCGGCACCTACTGGAACAATCACCACCACATGTTCCAGGCGGTCAAACAGGTCAGCGGTTCGGTGCTCTGGGCCAACCTGCACCTGCTGTTCTGGCTGTC
>JAYTCN010000243.1:0-4081 GCA_043736475.1 Paracoccaceae bacterium | reverse complement strand
AAGCTGAATACGGCGGCAGCATCCAATTGTTTCGCAATTTGACCTCCGGCCAACCCGCCGGCCAACCCGGCCAGTGAGTTTCCGAGCATGCCCAGATTGAACGGCTTCAGAACCGCTCCCGCCCCGTTGCCACCCAGAATTCCGGCAATAATACTAACGATCAGTTCCATTTCCGGCGAATCTCCAGCGATGCCGGTATACCACGGTTTCGAGGCACGCCGCCATTAAACCGCATGCCGGGGATTCTGGCGCCAAAATTGGCCAGCCGGACGGCAACCGTAAAGCTTGCCGCAGATGTCAGTATTCGACATGCAACCAGACGCGCCTGATCGCCGGAACTGCCAACACGCGGTCACAAAGCGCGTTCAAATTGGCATGCCGCGCGAACAGGCCGGGAATGTCATCTGCCCAACTGATCAGCATTGCCGCATAGATGTCGGCCGCGCACATGGACTCTCCAAGGATAAACGGCCCATCGGCAATGCCCTCGGAAAGGATCGCAAAGTCGCGATTCATTGCCTCGATCGCTTTCGCCTTGATGCCGGGGCCCGCAGCAACGTCGGTCGAATAGCGGTTTGGATGATAGTACAGCAAAGCACTGGCATACGGGGCGGCGGCCAGAAACAGCATCCAGCGCAAATAGCGCGGTCGCTCTGCCGAGGATGGCATTGGTGCCAGACCAGCTGCCGGATACCTGTCCGCCAGCCATATCAGGATTGCTGCACTTTCGGTCATTACCGTGCCATCATCGAGAACCAGCGTCGGCACCTCCTGGCGCGGATTGATCCTGCGCAGACCGGGCGGCAAAAATCCATCTGCGCCTTTTTCCAAATACTCCACATCGCAGGTTGCGCCACAAACAGCCAAAGCGGCTTCAACGGCATCGGAACCAGAGCCCCGGCGGGCAAAGAGTTTCATCATAGATCCCTCACAATGGCGCCAGGCTGAAGAAATCGCACAAATCGGGTGGCGGCAGAAGCCTTGTTCGCGCCAAGTGACCGGCAATCGCCGCGCGTGGGTATATCTCGGTTATCGCGACGGGTCTTGCTTTCATCCTTTCGTTCCGGGTCATGTCGATGGCGGGTGCCGGCAATTTGATGCTGGTGACGTTACTTGTGGCGCCTGCCGGGGCTTTTTTGGGCGGGTTTTCCCGCGATGCGGCGCTTTCGCGCGCTGCATTTGCCGGTTTCGCGCTGATCGCCGCCGGTCTGGCGATGATCGACGGCCGATTGGCAAGCCTTATCCAGGCACGCGGTGGTATCCCGGACTAAAGCTGGCCGGAAAATTTGCCGAATTGCCCGCAATCATTTGCGCCAGGCCAAAGCCCACTTCATGGGCAATGCCGAAAGCTGTCTTGAAACCGCCCGTGGCGACGAAAAGGCTTTTTGTTTCGGGAATTCTTCCAACCATCGGGCCGCGCCCGCGCGCCTTTGGTCGAATACCCGACCACAGCGTCAGGATTTTGGCATCGGAAAGCGCCGGGCACAAATCACGCGCTCTTGCCAGCAAAAGGTCCAATTTCGCGTCGGTCAGACCATCCGTCCAATGGTCTTCGCTGGTCGATCCTATGGCCACGCTCCCGTCGGCATGGGGAACAATGTAAAGCCCGCCAGTCTGAATCATTGCACCCGTGAAAGGCTTGTCCGGGGCGACCAGCAGCGCTTGCCCTTTGACGCCCACACCGGTGCCGATGCCGACGAATGGTGCCAGCATTGCGAACGAGTCATGCCCGGCTGCCAAGATGACGGCACCACATGTTCGGCTTCCGGCGCTGGTTTCGACCAGACCTTCGCGAAATGCGGTGACTTCCATGCCTTCTTCGATCACGCCGCCCTGGAACCGGATCGCCTGCGCCAGCGACAGGCAGGCTGTCCAAGGCTGAATCCGGGCGCTGAGTGAGTCGCGTATGACGCCGAATGGTGCCTTGATGGCCGCCGTTTTGCCGGTTTCTTCGACCGACCAGGTTGCATGATTGCCCCAATGGCGTTGCGCTCCGGCCACCCGCCGCAAAGCCTGTATATTCGATTGCGCATCGGCCAGTGGTTGGAGGCGGCCGATCCGCCCATAGCCGCTGTCGATTCCGGATGTTCCATCGACCGAAAGCCAGTATTTTTCGGCCGAAAGCAGCGCCTCAAGCTGAAACTGTTTCATCGCCGACCACCCTTCCGGCACATGCGGTGCCATTGCCCCGACCACGCCGCCGCTTGCACCGGTCCCAATGCGATCTCGTTCAAGCACCAGCACCGAAAGACCTGCCTGCAGACAGGCCCGCGCGCATGCCAGGCCGAATATGCCGGCACCAGCGACAATCACATCGAAATCCCGGCCGGTTGCCATTCCAGTCCTGCTCACCCAAAGTCGCGATCAAGGGGGTAAAGCATGGATCACGGGCCAGCGCAAAAGGCGAAAATTGTCTGGCGCGGCGGTTCGGTGCCGGTGTCAGCGCAATTTGATGACCCGTATTTCTCGCTGGAGGGCGGTTTGGCTGAAACAAGCCACGTATTCCTGCGCGGAAATGACCTGCCGCAGCGATTTCACCCCGGTTTCCACATCGCCGAACTCGGTTTTGGCACCGGGCTCAACGCGCTGGCTGCCTGGGATCTTTGGCGCAAGACTGGCCAGCCGGGTCAATTGCGGTTCACCAGTTTTGAAAAATATCCGTTATCGGCCGAAGATCTGGCACGATCTCTGGCGGCCTGGCCGACGCTGCGGACGCTTGCCGATTCGCTGGTCGCGGAATGGAAAAACGGCCAATTCGTGCTGAAAACCGATAATTTCTGGCTTCAGGTTATTGTTGGCGACGCAAGGGAGACCTTGCCGTTATGGCGGGGCGATGCCGATGCCTGGTTTCTTGACGGTTTTAGTCCGGCAAAAAACCCGGAGCTTTGGTCCGCCGAGTTGTTGCAGCAAGTTTCACGTCACACCAAACCGGGCGGCAGCTTTGCGACCTATACTGCTGCCGGCAATGTGCGGCGGGCCCTTGCGTCCGCCGGATTTCACGTGGAAAGAACGACCGGATTTGGATCCAAGAAACATATGAGCCGGGGAATGCTTGCGTGACCCAAAACGCCAGACTCGGCATTGCCTACATGATCGGCACGTCGATCATATTTTCAGTGCAGGATGGTATCTCGCGACATTTGGCGGAAAGCTACAACGTATTTGTCGTGAACATGCTGCGCTATTGGTTTTTCGCGGTGTTTGTCCTGCTCTTGGCGCAAGCGCGGCAAGGTGGCATCGCCAAAGTTGCTCAAACCGGGCAGCTTTGGTTGCAATTTTTGCGCGGTCTGTTGCTGATCGTCGAGACGCTGATGGTGATCTGGGCGTTCACGCGCATTGGTCTGGCAGAAAGCCATGCGATATTTGCGGCTTACCCTTTGATCGCCGCTGCCTATTCGGTACCGATATTGGGCGAAAAGGTTGGTTGGCGTCGGTGGATTGCAATTGTGTTCGGATTTCTCGGCGTGCTGGTCATTTTGCGACCCGGCGTGCAGGTGATCAGCCCGGTTTCGCTGGTTGTCTTGCTGTCAGCCGCTATTTTTGCCATGTACACAATCCTCACCCGCCTCGCTTCACGCAACGACTCGGCGCAAACGAATTATTTCTACACCGGCGTGACCGGCGCGGTGTTCACCACCATGATCGGCGCATTTCACTGGCAAAACTTTACGCTGCCAGACTACGGCTGGATGCTGTGCCTTTGCATCACCGGCACGACCGGTCACTTCATGCTGATAAAGGCTGTCGAACTGGCCGATGCCGCCACGGTGCAGCCGTTCGCCTATCTGCAGCTGGTTTTCGCTTCGGCAATTGGTCTTTTGGTCTTTGATGAAAGCATCGACCGTTTCATGGTAACCGGGGCGGCGATGATCGTCGGCGCCGGCATTTTCACCATCTGGCGGGCGCGGGTTGCTCAGAACCGGTCAAGGTCCTCGCTCAGACGCAACGGTGGGGCCTGACCGCTGATCCTTGCCCGATAGACGTGCAGGGATTCGAGGACCCGCTGCACGTAATTCTGCGTCTCGCGAAACGGGATCGTCTCGATCCAGTCGATCATGTCGACATTGGCAGAACGCGGATC
>JAYTCN010000242.1:0-1668 GCA_043736475.1 Paracoccaceae bacterium | reverse complement strand
CGATGTTGCGCGACCGTGCCATCGCCGCCCCGGCAATCGCCAGAATCGGCGCCAGAAAGCTGGCCGCCTTGATCACCGCCGGATGCTGGACCTGGCGCGCCCAGGAGCCGAACTCGCCATTCCCGGCGATGAACTCGGTATAGCCATAGCCGAAAAAACCGACAATCATCGCCCAGACCCCGCCAATAATCCCCAAAACCAGCGCTGCGTTCCGCAATCGAATCTCCACCCTTGATTTTCGGTCAAGGTTTGCCATGATTTGCCCGGTGACGACAGCTTTCTGACCGCCTCCTCTCGTGAAGGCCGGGAAAGACCGGGCGCACGGCCTTTGGCAATCTCGCCAGGGGCAGGATGGAACAGGAGAGACGGCATGGCGACCGGCACCGTGAAGTGGTTCAATGCGACCAAGGGCTTTGGGTTCATTGCCCCGGACAATGGCGGCAAGGATGTGTTCGTGCATATCTCGGCGGTCGAAAAGGCCGGGCTCAAGGGCCTGAACGACAACCAGAAAATCGGCTTCGAGCTGCAGTCGGGCCGGGACGGCAAGGAATCCGCCGGCGACCTGCGTCTGCTCTGAGCCCTGCCTGGACTGGGCCTTGCCGGGACTGGGCCGACCTCCGCCCTGCGGGGGCCGGTTCAGGCGGTGAGTGCGGCTTCGGTTTCAGGCTCCCAGCCCAGATACCAGGCGGTGCCGTCGCGGATCACCGGGCGTTTCATCACCGTCGGCTGCGCGGCGATCTGCGCCTCGGCCTCGCTTTCGCGCAGGAAGGCGGAAAAGCTGCGATAGGTGGTCGACTGCCGGTTCACCGCCCGGTCGCCGAACTCCTGAATGATAGCCGCGATTTCCGCCTCGGACAGCGGCTGCGCCCTGATGTCGCGGAAGTCTGGCGCCCGCCCGGCGCGTTCGAGGGCTTTCAGCGCCTTCTTGGTGACATCGCAGGTCGAAATTCCGTAGACGATCATTTTGGCCTCCGTTTGCGGTCAGGTAGCCCTTGGGGGCCGGAAAGGCAAGTGTCCGGATTTGGACAGATTTTGTTTGTGTTTGGATTCAATGGGTTGGGATTATACATTCATATAGTGGAAAGGTTCGGGAGGCGGTCAAAGGGGGGAGATGTTTTCGATCAGGCGGGCGCCGTGAACCAGAGTGACGACTTCGATGCCGGACTCGGAGACACAATAGATCACGCGCCAAGAGTGGACAAAAACCTCACGCAGTTCCAGCGGGCCTTCATATTCCGGCACCAGCCGCCCTTGTCCCGGCATGTCTGGCAACAGTTCGGCCCGGTCGAGCAGTCGGCGCACCACTACCCTGGCATAGAACGGCGAGTCCTTGGCGATGTAGTTGGCAATGTCGTCAAGCTCGGCCAGTGCACGCGGCGACCAGCTTAGTCGACCAGCCACTTGGCCATCCGCCGTTTTGCCTCGTCATGCGAGATGGTGCCGTGGTTTTCGATGCTCTCCAACCCCGCCGCGATCTTTTCGAGGGTGTAGAGCCGATATTGAATGTCCTCAAAGCTGGCATCCTCGGGGAGGGTGCGCAGGACGGATTCGAGGGATTGTTTGGCGGTTTGCATGGGGGGAGGATAGCAGAGGAGGGAGGGTTGGGTAGGGGTTGGGGGCGTGATGGTGGGTTGGCACCCGCCCTACGGCTTGCTGTGGTTAATGGTG
>JAYTCN010000241.1:0-4088 GCA_043736475.1 Paracoccaceae bacterium | reverse complement strand
TCTTCTTCATCGACCAGCCCTGCGCATGGAAGGCCCGGCGAACGCGCGCGATCGTATCCACTCTCTTCAACTCCCGCTCCATCCGCTGCCCAAAAGCGAATGGTCAGACAAAATCTGAGGGGGGTCAAAATTGGACGCCGGCTACCCCGCCATAGGGGTCAATTTTGCACGCCGAAACACAGCGGCCACCTGCCGGTCAAAGTCACGGGCCATGACGCGTTCTCCGAGCAGCTTGAGGCACCGCATTTTGGTCTCGATCAAGCTTCGTCGGTGGTAGCCGCTCCATCGCCGCCAGATCGTGCGACCAAGGCGACGGGTGGCGCGAAGGATTTCGTTCCTGGCCTGTGCACCAGGCGTGGTCTCCAGCCATGGCCGCGCGTTCTTGCGCGCCGGTATGACCGCACAGGCGCTGCGCGCCGCGATGGCGGCGTGGCAGCCCCGCGTGTCATAAGCACCATCTGCACTGACCTTGCCGATGGGCTGGTCGACGGGGATCTGATCCAGCAATTCGGGCAGCATCGGCGCATCCCCGACCCGGCTGCCGGTCACCTCAATGGCACGTATCTCCAGCGTCTTCGCGTCGATACCCAGATGTACCTTGCGCCACTGGCGGGGCTTTGAGGGGCCGTGTTTCTTAGCAAACCACTCGCCTTCACCCTCGGCTTTAATGCCTGTGCTGTCGATCAAAAGGTGCAGGGCTCCAGTGCTGGGACGATAGGGGATGGCCACGCGCAAGCCCTTTTGACGGCGACATAGGGTGCTGAAATCCGGCACGGGCCAGTCCAGCCCGGCAAGCTCCAAGAGACTCGCAACCAGCCCGGTCGTTTGCCGCAAAGGCAACCCGAACAGCGCCTTCAACGTCAGACAAGCTTGGATCGCCGCGTCGGTGAAGGTGGCTGAACGGCCCCGCTTACCATTGGGCGCAGCCAACCAGACCGTCTCAGGATCGAACCAGATTAGCAACGAGCCACGCTGCTTGAGGGCCGCGTTGTAGCTGCGCCAGTTGGTTGTGCGGTAGGTGGGTGGTGTGGGTTTGCTCATCCATGCCGACTATCACCTTGAAGTCGCGCAGGGAATCCTTCGCGATTTGTGCAACAGAGCCCTCTATACCCACCGTGACTTCTACCCTTATTTCCGAATGCCCCCTCTGAGTACCTGATTGGCCTGCCCTATGCCTCCTGATCACCGCTCGACTCATCCTCGTCGTCCAACCCGCCATCGGCCGCTATGTCTGCAGCGATGAACGGCGGCCAAGTCTTCACAAGCTCAGACATTTCGGCACGCAGTTTTGCATCGATTTCGACCGGGTAGAGGTCTTCGGGCAAAACGGTTCGATACCGCGCCAGAGTCGTGTTTGCCAGATCAATGTAATGTTCAAGATCTTCGCGTTCGTCGGGATCCTCTTCAGTGACCAGCGCATCACGGCAGATTTCGCGCAAAATCACCTGCCGACGCAATTCGCCGTAGGCCTTATCAAAGATGACTTTTTCCTGTTTGGTCGCCGGGCCCTTGATCAGCACGGTCCCGCGCTTCATGTCGATCTGGAGATGATCCGGGTGCGGTAGCGGCGGTGGAAGATGCGTGATATGGGCACGATCGCGGCGCTGCAGTTCCGCGTCCCAGGCGATCTTGTAGTCAAGCGCGGTCGAGAACCAGGCGTCATGCAGCTCTTTGTTGCTGGTCTCTACCGCCGACAGCAGTTCGGCAAAGAGCCGCTGCGACCGGTGCTGCCCCTTCACCGCGTTGACCGCTAGCGATCGCAACACCGCCTGTGCAATCGGCACGGTGATATTGCGCAGACCATCCCGCACGGTGATGGTGCGGTAAGCTTCTTGCAGGATGATGGTCTTCATCCGCTCTTCGTTCAACGCGGGCAGCTTGTTTCTCGCCCCCTTGGGCCGACCCCGTGGGTTGCCCGATTGTCCCTTGCGGAACCGACTGTCTTCGGGAGGTTTGCCGTAGCCCACCTCGTAGCCGGGACGGGCCGCCAGCGCGCCAGTTTTGCCCGGCCCCAAGGTGTCAGACGGCAGTGTGAGGGAACCGGATTTGCTGGACCCCGGTTTCTCCGCCGCCGTCATTGCGCGGCCTCCAGCATAGCCATGGCAACCCGCGGCCAACCGCAGATCAGCTGCTCTGCCGCATCCTTCGCCTGCACCTCCCACCGGGTCAGGATCCGGTCACAATAGATTGGGTCCAGTTCTACCAGCCGCGCCCGGCGTCCGGTTTTCTCAGCCGCAATCAAGGTGGAGCCAGACCCGCCAAACACATCCAGTACAATGTCACCGCGCCCCGAGACATCCTTGATCGCATCGGCAATCATCTGCACTGGCTTCACGGTTGGATGCAGGTGTAACTCATCCATCCGCCCGGCCCGCATTGTGTTCACCCCGCGGTAGTTCCAGACATTGGTCCGGTAGCGGCCATGCTGGCCCAACTCGAAGCTATTCAGATGAGGTGCAGTGCCTTTCTTGAACACGAAGATCAATTCATGGCGGGAGCGATAGAACGTGCCCATGCCACCATTGTCCTTGGCCCAGACGATGAGGTTCTTCAACTCGTCATAGACTGCATGGCCTGCGGCCAGCATCTCGCCCATGTGACGCCAGTCCATGCACAGATAGTGGATCGACCCATCAAGGCTGTGATCTGCCATGCCGCGGAACGCTTGGGTAAGGAACGTCGTGAACTCAGGCACCGTCATCTCACCAGACGCCATCGCAAATTCCCGGTGCTTCACCTTGCCCGAGCCGCCAACATGGCCATCGATCTTCACATTGTAGGGCGGGTCGGCGAAGATCATCCGGGCCAGATCCCCGTCCATCAGACCAGACACCACGGCCGGATCCAGCGCGTCGCCACAGATCAGACGGTGCAGCCCCAATTGCCACAGATCCCCAAGGTTGACACGCCGCGGTGCAATCTCGGGCAGAAGATCATCTTCCGGATCGCCCGGCTCTTCGGGGGTCATGCCTTCAATCAGACTGTCGATCTCTGCTACTTCAAAGCCAATCACGCCGATGTCGAACCCGATATTCTCGGTCGCCAGCAAGCCCTGCAGTTCCTGCGCCAGAAGCTCTTCATCCCAACCGGCATTCAGTGCCAGCTTGTTGTCCGCAATCACATAGGCCCGCTTCTCGGCCTCGGACATGTGTTCAATGCGGATGCAGGGGACAGTTTCCAACCCGAGGGTCTTGGCGGCCTCGACCCGCCCATGACCCGCAAGAATGGTGTTGGTCTGGTCGATCAGCACCGGATTGGTGAAGCCGAAGGTCCGGATCGACTCTGCGATCTGCTTCAGCTGCTTTTTGGAATGGGTCCGGGCGTTCCTTGCCCAGGGACGGAGATCGCCGGGGGTGAGGTGTTCGATGGTGTTGGGCATGCGTAATCCTTTTCTGTGTCTATGTTTTTATCCTCCCAATTTGCCCTTGTTGTTTGGCCATCGCCCGTTTTCCGGGACGATGACAGCAAAGAACATATCACGAACTTTTTGTTTCACAAGACCTAGGACCCTAAGCATTAATCGCTGGCACTTTCGCTGGACTTCGCCGCACAACCGAGCGTTGCTGTGGTTATCGCCCGGCGCCGTCCGGGCTCGTTTCGGTACTGGGACGCGGCACTCCGCCCGCCCGAGGAAACCGGAGAATGACCATGGAAAAGACACCTTCACCACAGATCGAAAAGCCAATCTCTGCCCCTACTGCCCCCCGCCAGACCAAAGCGGCACTGCTGCGCACGCGCCTTGCAAAACCCGGAGGGGTGTCACTGACCGAGATGATGCACGTCACCGGCTGGCAGGCGCATACCCTGCGCGCGGCGTTGACCGGGCTGGGCAAGACAGGGGTGATCCTCAACCGCCGTCGCGAGGGCGGGGATACGATTTATGCCATCGACCGGGTGGGACCGGCGCTCGCACCTGATGGCGGGGTCGTGCCAGGCGCAGACGCGGCCGAGGCGACTCCGAGCATTGAAGCAAATGCACCGGCGCTGGTGCCCGTCGCGGCGCGCGGACTGCCGGGTGCCGCGACATCCCAACCCGGCAAAGGTGCAGAATGACAACCCTGGCCGATCTCGATGCAAAGGACCGGGCG
>JAYTCN010000240.1:0-4093 GCA_043736475.1 Paracoccaceae bacterium | reverse complement strand
CCCGCGCGCTGATCGGCTTGCTGGGCAGCGACGATTTCAGCTTCAATGTCAGCCCGGATGGCTCAACCTGGAACACCGGCTTGACCATGGATCGCACCACGGGCCGCCCCACCTTGCCGCAGGGCGCTGTTCTGGGCGGCATGGCCGCTGATCCTTCCGGCCGCGCCGATGGCTGGATCTGGTTGAACACCACTGCACAACGCTTGCGGGCGCGGGCCGACGGAGTGGATTTCAACCTGGGGCCGCTGATGGGCACCGGGCTACTGGCAGTAACCGACAACGCGCTGGAGGCCTCGACAGTCATTGCGGCCCCCGGCGTCGCCGCGACCTCCATCATCACCGTATCGCTGGCACCCTCACTTGATGCCGACGAGAACAGCCCGGACCTCCTCGACCTCGTCACCCTCTGGGCCGAGGCGGGGACTGACCAGATCACCCTTAACGCCACTTTTCCGACCCGACCTCGGGTGCGGTCAAAATCAACTGGAGTGCAAACTGATGGCCAAACTGTCCTGTGACCTGACTTCCGGCACACTGCATCCACGTGAGAACATCACCGGTTCGGGTGCCCTTGGAGCATTGAACGCCGAGATCGTGATCAACGCCGATGGCGCATCCACCGTCGCCCTCGACCTGCGCGGCACCTTCAGCTTGACGGTTGAGATCGCAGGGTCGGTCGATGGCACCAACTGGACCTTGCTCGCGGTGCGGTCCATTTCGGGCGGGTCATACCTGGCTGCGGTCGCAGGCACCGCGGCAGGCGCGTGGGTGGCGGCCTGTGCCGGGTTTGCAAAGATCCGCGCCCGGGTGACGGCCTATACCTCGGGGGCGGCAACCGCGACCCTGCTCGCGGCGACGGGGCTTCTCGATGATCGCCTGCTGGGGGAAGTGTCGTCCAACGCCGCCACGATCACCGCCGCCCTGAGCACTGCGGCGACGCTGACCCTGACGGCACCCGGTGCTGGCCTGCGTCATTACATAACGGGTCTGCGGATCGAGCGACATGCGGCGGCACTACTGGTGGCAGGCACAACGCCGGTCGTGGTCACGACAACCAACCTGCCCGGCGCGCTAGCGTTTTCCATCCCGATGGAGGCGGCGGCACAGGGCAGCGTCTATGAAAAAGCCCTCGATCCTGTGCGCGCCATCATGGCCTCGGCGCAGAACACCGCCACGACCATCGTCGCCCCCCTGACCATCAGCGTGATCTGGCGGATCAGCGCGACATTCTACATGGCCCCGTGAAACCGGCGCCGCCCACCTGTCTTGAAACATCCGAAAGCCCAATCATGACCGAACCACCGACCTTTCTTGAAGGCGTAGCACAAGCCTTCCGCGACCATGGCCTGACCGCCGCCATCACCGCGCTGATGGGTGGCAGTCTCGCCATCGCGGCCACGGTGACGCGCAAGGCCTTCACCAACGAGGCTGTGCTGGAACGCCTGGAGCACGAGCTGGCCACCGAGCGCGACCGCTTCGACAAGCAGCGCGCCGAGGACCGCAAGGCCGATGCCGACCGGCTGGAGCGCATCGAGACCGACATCCGCGCCATGCGCGATCTGGTGTTCGAGGCCTTCCAGCGCAGCCGGGCCGACTGATCCCAAACACAACCCCCGATCTATCCCGACCCGCCCATACGGCGGGTTTTTTGTTGCCCGCGCCGGGCAGAAAGAGCCATCCCATGACCACAAACTCAACCGAAGTCATCCGCCTAATCCAGAGCTGCTTGGACAGTCTCGGCCACACTCCCGGCGCCATCGATGGCCAATGGGGCGTCCGGACGGCCCGCGCCTTGAAGCAGTTGATCGCCGCCAATGGGCGCGCAGCGTCGGTGGCACCGCAGAGTCACTTGCCGTGGATCACCGAAGCCAAGTCCGCGCTGGGCCGCAACGAGGCGCGCGACGGGACTTGGCTGATGAACTGGCTGAAGCGCGATGGCCGCAGCTTGGGCGACCCGGGGAAAAACCCTTGGTGCGGCGATTTCGTTGAGACTTGCATCCGCATCGGCCTGCCTGACGAGCCGCTGCTAGGTGCGCTGGGCATGAACCCCTACTGGGCGCGCAACTGGTTGCTGTTCGGGCGCGATACCAAGCCGGTCACCGGAGCGGTTTTGGTGTTCGAACGCGGTTCCGGCGGTCATGTCGGCTTCGCCGTCGGCCAGGACGAAACGCATTTCTTCGTCCTCGGCGGCAACCAGTCCGACGCCGTCACCATCGCCCGCATCGCCAAGTCCCGCCTCCTCGGCGCGCGCTGGCCCGCCACTTGGCCACCCCGCCTGCAACGCCTGCCGACCATGAAGCCGGGCGAATTCCTCGCCACCACCTTTGAGTCTTGAACAGGAGAAAACCATGCTGAAACCTGCAATCTTGGCGCTGATCCGCCAAATCCTCACCGTCGCGGGCACCGCGCTTGTCGCCAAAGGGCTTGTCCATGCCTCCGATGTCGAACCGGTGATCGGAGCACTGCTGACCATCGGTTAAGTTAACTGGTCGGTTGCTGACAAACGCGGAAGGTGAACGAAGGCCAGGCACTGGGCTGGCCAAAGCAACTTCAGTGGCATGAGAGACCTCGACTGGGGGCATCGCAGGCTGTGCAAGGCTTGCTGTTGATGCACGGAATCACCAACTTCGTAACAGGCCACTTCGGCTGCAACGGACTTTTCTAAGAAGACCACGGAGGGGACGATGGGCTCCAAGAACCCAACATAAGTTCTTGACAACATGAAGTATCCGCAGAGGGTGACGGTCAGGGCCGCTAGCAGACAGAACGTGCGCAAGCCCGACCTGTCTGCTATAACCTACGATTAAAAGAGGAGCAGAACGCATGCTTGATCATAGCACAACCGAAATCGCGGCTGTTGAAGGCTCCCGCTTCGCGAAGCTTCTCGGCGCCACCGAAGGTACGCCCGAAATTTGGGATACAATTATTTTTGAGACAAATGAGTTCCTAGTGGCTCCAACTCTTGGATCAATAATACCGAATTGGCTGCTCGTCATTCCGAAGTGCCCGGCAATCAACTTCCGTGATAATTTGCAAGCAACAATGCGCGCGGGCGTTTCTCATCTCTTAGCCGAGATCGCCAACGTGTTTGATGAACGACAGCTCCTTTGGTTTGAGCACGGAGCACACGCACCGGGATCGGTCGTAGGTTGCGGAACTGACTACGCGCACCTCCATGTCCTGCTATCACCGCCGTTTAACCTAGCTGAATTCAAAGAATCTGTCTTTCAAATTCGACCGATCTGGAACGCGACCCCTACCGGCCTTTCGCATGCAGGCTTGGATCATGCTTGCGAATACTACGTCTTCGGAGATCACCTTAACAGCTTTCGTCTAGATGGCGTACGAGACCCAGAGTCGCAATTCTTCCGAAAAATCGTTGCCAGCCTCGTCGGTCAAGGTGACAATTGGAACTACCGGGTTCATCCGAATGTCGGGAACGCGCGACTGACAGTAGATATGCTAGAAAATAGGACTAAAGACCTAATGCGCGTCTCAAAATCTCAGCGCCGGGCTTGATTGCCGTGACTGATAAGCCAAACGACCAAATCGAGCCTGCCTTTCCAAGACCTGATGCGCCACCCAAGGATGAATACACAGACGGTCGGGACCCGTGGATTTGGGAATCTAAGTTCCCGCCCAAAGCGAAGACAGAGATAAAAACAGAGGCTTGGATACTCTTCATCGGATTAGCCCTAGCACTCATTCTTTCCGGAGTTTCGATTGGGCTAGGTGACCAGTCGCTTAAGATTGCCTTGAACACTTCAGAACCGCCACTCGTGCTTACGCTAAATGCCAAGGTCTTCGCCATGTTCTTTACTGGTTGCGTTGGCGGGCTTACTTTTTCAATCAAATGGCTTGTTCATGCTGTCGCAACTGGGAAATGGCATCAAGATCGTCGTTATTGGCGTCTACTCATTCCCTGGCTTGGCGGTGTTTATGCTTTAGCCGTCCTTACACTATTTGACGGAGGATATCTTGGAGCACAGACAAGTGATCCGACCAAGTTCCTGATGGCCTCACCTGCTTTAGCGTTTCTTGTCGGATACTTCTCTGACGGGGTCAGCGGCTTGCTGTCAAACGTGGCAAACGC
>JAYTCN010000239.1:0-4099 GCA_043736475.1 Paracoccaceae bacterium | reverse complement strand
AAATCCCAACTCTGAAAATGTCATCTGGCGCATCGCGTTTCTCCACGCCTACTTGAATCATATCAAAGCAACGCCCGCAAGAGATTAAATCAGAGGTTACTTAACTCAACAAGCCTCCGGCAATCCCGGGGCGGTTCGCGGCTCGATGAACTGCAAGACCGTATCATTCGTACGGCCCACTCGATCTCCTTCAATCTCGTTTGGCGGCCCGGCCAAAACGAATCCTATGTCTTGCGTTCTTCGTAAGAGCCCTGGAGGTTGCTGAAAGTTTCGGCCAGTGCGTCAACCGCCGCTGCGATGAGGTTCGGACGGGTCGCCAGTTGAAAGGCGGTCTCGAATGCGCCGCCGTGACCCATGCCGCCGATGTGCCATAGAGCCTGGCACCGCTGAGGCCTCCGGGTGCGAGAGCCAGCACCTCGCCGGTGCTCATCTCGCCGCCATCGTGGGTGAGCGTCAGATTGAATTTGAGCCGGATGCGATAATCCCAGCCCGCCGCGGCGCCACGTTCATCCCAGCAAAACGCCGCTCAAGATCGCCATCAACCGCCAATGCTATCCCCACAACGCCTTGCATAGGTGCCTCCAGAATCAATGGCGACCGCTTGAATCACAACGGATTCATTCAGCGCAACGATTTTTGAGGGGTGGTCAGCTGCGCCTTGTTCACCGTCTTGCCGGACGCGCCGGCGTAATAGGCGGAGAAACTCGTCTTTGCGATATCGAGACCGATGGCGGTAATGGTGTTGATGGTGGATGGCTCCTTTGAAGGTTGCTTTCAACAGAACCATCATGGCACGTTTCAATGCCGGGAGCGGGCGCCGTCCACCACATCACCGTAATCCCAAAAGGGCGATGAATTTGGCAGTGTGACAAATGGCTTGACTCCTGCCGAATTCATTGATTGGAATGGTTCCGTTGCGGCACGTGCTTATTTCAGGAGATACCCTATGGGCGACCCCCTCGTGATTCAACGCAGCCTCGATCACCTGCATCCCGTAGTCCGGTCGGCGGTGAAAAAGGTCCGGGACCAACTCAACAAGGAAGGCCATTCATTTGAGGTCTTCGAGTCGTTCCGCACCCCCCAGCGCCAAGCATTCCTATACGCGCAGGGCAGAACCCGTCCGGGGTCAAAGGTCACCAAAGCACCTCCATGGTCGTCCTATCACCAGTATGGCCTAGCGGTCGATTTTGTGTTGAAAGTAAACGGCAACTGGAGCTGGGAAACCAAGGGAAAATTCGCGAAAGGTTGGCAGAGACTGCACGCGCTTGGGGACAAGCTCGGGCTCGAGCCACTGAGTTGGGAACTCCCGCATCTCCAATATAAGGGAGTTACCATCAACCAATTGCGGTCCGGCGATTTTCCGGACGGAGGTGATGGCGCTTGGCGTGATCACCTTGTTGCCGTTACCGCTGCCTGGAACGGGCCGCAAGCTCCGCCACCCTTGCCACCGGAGTTTGTCGGTAAGGCAGCGATTGTCGATGGCGATGATCCGGAAGCCGGGGAAGCGCCGGATGAATCGCCTGGGCTGCAGGACAACGGAGATGGGGCGGATGCCGGTGGCGCAGGTACCTCGCCTGCGTCAAGTGACCCTGAACTCGCGCGCCCCGCCACACCAGGAGAATCAGGCATGTCCGATGCAATCGGCGAAAATAACTTCGGCAAAGTGCAGCCCATCGTTGACAAGTGGGAAGGTGGATATGTGGATCATCCGGCTGACCCCGGTGGTGCCACAAACATGGGCATAACGCTTGCAACTCTCAGCCGGTGGCGTGGTCGCGTCGTAAGTAAGGCAGAGGTAAAGGCGCTGACACGGGCCGAAGCATGGAAAATCATGAAAAGATACTACTATGACGTGGTGCGCGGCGACGACCTGCCGCTGCCGGTTGCGTGCGCTGCGCACAATGCCGCCGTACTCAGTGGGCCGTCACGGAGCGCGAAGTTTCTTCAGACCGCCTTGCGATCGCTCGGCAAGGGCGTCTCGGTCGACGGAGCGATCGGGCCGCAATCCCTGAGCGCTGTGTCGGAATGCGATCCATTCCAGCTCGCCAATGCGTTCTTCCAGGTACAGGAAAATTATCTGAGAAGCTTGAAGCACTTTACCGTCTTCGGCAAGGGGTGGCTCAATCGCCTCGCCGATGTCAGAACCTATGCATCAAAGCTCATCGACGAAACTCAGGCACCAGAGGAGGGCGAATTGGTGAGCGCCGCAAATTCTGGCGTAAATTCGACCGTTACGACCGGCAGTTCAATCGTTGCGCCGGAGGTCAACAACCTTCTCACACCCGTGAACGCCGCGTTGGGCGAAACGATGGGCAATGCACTCAACGGGCGAAAGACAGCCATTGGCGCTATCGGCCTGTTGGCCACTTCACTTACTCAACAGTATGCGGGAGGCTCTGGCGCCGACGTTCCTGGCATTGTTCAAACTGTCACCTCCATCCAACCTTACGCGCAGCCCATCCTCGCGGCACTACTCGGCTGGGGACTGCTGGGTAAGTTGGAGAAATGGAACTTAGGCCGCCCCTTTGGTAGACAGAGGTAGAGCCAACCAATAGTCCGCTTCTTTTCGTCCACTCAAGGCGAACAGGGATTGCGATTATAGAGATCGAAGTGATTTGGTGGACGGCGCCCGCTAGTGGCATCCGATGTGCCGTGATGGTTCCGTTGAAAAATCCGACCGAGGAGCCATCCACCGCAACACCGTGACTCACTGTCATGTCTGGACTGCGCCCTGTTGGCAAGTGCGATTTGCTTATGTTGCTGGCGGGAAGGCGGCCCAATACCATGGCCGCGTCCGTTACAGTGGGCTTGTTGCCGCCCTTGCGGTAGCAGATGGGACCGGGGTCAGCCCCCGTATTCCCTGGTCCCACCTTGAGACCGCTATAAGGGCCGGTCCATGCGGTCGAGCCTCCGCCCGGACCGACGGTAACAATGTCGAGCCGTCTGGGCGAGATGAACTCCTCTGTGACCAGCCCGTGGCATCTGCCATATTCACCATGGTATTCCCGTCACGCGGTCTGAACTTGAGGGAAGAAAGTGATGAAAGCTGAAACCACACATGTGAGCGGTGGATGTCTTTGCGGGCGCATCCGCTATGAAGCGGACGTGTTCCTCAAGAACGGATATCTCTGCCATTGCACACGATGCCAGAAGAGCACGGGGCAGCCTGCCGAGATCACCGTTCTCATCAAGGCCGGAACGCTGAAATATCTTAAGGGCGAGCCCAAATACTTCGTGACCTCGGAGAGCGGTAAACGCGGATTTTGCGCCGAGTGCGGATCAAGGCTTGTCTGGCAGGCTTCCGATCCCGAGCAGGACTGGACGACAAATCTAAGCGTTGGCTGCCTGGACAATCCTTCAGAAGCCAGGATGACCTGCCATATCTATGCTGACACTCAACTGCCCTGGTACAGGGTCTGCGAGGGTCTGCCCAAATTCACCGGGAGCGGCGCCGGCGCGATGATGAAGTTCATCAAGCTGGATTGATGTCGAGGCCGCCTTGCAGCAGGACCCGCTCGAGCGCTGTGGCGAGCCGGTTGGCCCAGGCGATGGCGCCGCTGCCGGCCGCCACGAGATCCTGACGCAATTCAACCAGCACCGCGTCAAGCCCCCGGGCCTCACCATGTACGGGGACGGTATAATCATCGTCGTCCTCGATCTGATAGGGCTGGTTTTCGGCGATCATCGCGCCAGCACCACCCAGGGCCTCGGCCAGCGCCCGGCCGAATGCCGCGGAGCGGCGAAAAAGAATGCCCGCATGCCAGGGCCGCGATTCGCCCTTGTAGACCGGCGTGAAACTGTGGATGGCGACAATGATGCTGCGGCGGCGGTCAGCGAGCCGACGGTCGAGCAATTGCGCAACACGGGACTGGAAGGGCGTGAAAAATTCGGCGGCGCGATGGACGCGCTCGAAATCGGTCAAATTTTCATTGCCGGGAATCGGCGTGGTCTCCCGCTCGCATCGAGGAACGAAAAATGCATGTGAACACCATTGCCAGCACCATCAAGCGCCGTCTTGGGCGCAAATGACGAGACCCAACCGCTGTTGCGTGAAAGCTCCCGCACGGTCTCGCGCAACAGCACAGCGCGGTCCGCCGCG
>JAYTCN010000238.1:0-1677 GCA_043736475.1 Paracoccaceae bacterium | reverse complement strand
GCAACACCGGTTTTTGCCGCCAATTCGCTTTCGGAAGTGGTGCGCCATTTCACTGGTCAGCAACCCTTGGCCCAGGCGCTGGCGGGAGAAGTGGTAATCGAGCCTTTTCAGCGCGATCTGCGGGACGTCAAGGGGCAGGAACGGGCCAAGCGCGGGTTGGAAATTGCTGCCGCAGGCCGCCACCACATGCTGATGATTGGCTCACCCGGGTCCGGAAAATCAATGCTGGCCGCACGACTTCCTGGAATCCTTCCGCCGCTTTCGGCTACCGAAGCCCTTGAAACCTCGATGATTCACTCGTTGGCCGGGCTGTTAAGTGAGGGGGGAATTTCGCGCAGTCGCCCGTTCCGTGAACCCCATCACACCGCCTCGATGGCCGCCATTGTCGGGGGCGGCAAGGGGGCCAAACCTGGCGAAGTCAGTCTGGCCCATAACGGTGTGCTCTTCATGGACGAGTTCCCCGAATTTCCGCGCACCGTTCTGGAAACGCTGCGCCAGCCCATTGAAACCGGCGATATCGTGGTTGCCCGCGCCAACGCTCATGTGCGCTACCCTTGCCGTTTCCTTCTAGTGGCAGCCGCCAACCCGTGCAAATGCGGCTACCTGACCGACCCTGCCCGCGCCTGCGCCCGCGTACCGATCTGTGGTGAGGATTATCTTGGCCGCATCTCGGGCCCCCTGATGGACCGCTTCGACTTGCGAGTCGAAGTGCCGCCCGTTGCCTATACCGACCTTGACCTGCCCGCCTCAGGTGAGACTTCGACACAGGTTGCCGAACGGGTCAAGGCGGCCCGAGTGGTCCAAGAAAAGCGCTTTGTCGGGCACCCCAACATGCGGGTGAATGCCGATGCCGAAGGGGCTAAACTGGAAGAAATCGCCTCCCCCGACAGCGAAAGCCGCGATCTGTTGGCGCGGGTGGCCGAGCGGTTTGGCCTGACCGCGCGCGGCTATCACCGGGTCCTGCGGGTGGCCCGCACGATTGCCGATCTGGACAAATCAACCGAAGTACGACGCCCGCATGTCGCCGAGGCCGTCAGCTACCGGCTGGCGGTGACGACCAAGGCCTGACGTGCGAGCAATTTGTCGACAAAGGTGGCGACTTCGGTCAGGGCGGCTCGTGCCTCCGGAATGTAGCCATCCAGCATCTGCCAGACATGCGGGCAGCCTGACCATTCGTCCAACTGCACTTTGGCCCCTGCTTGCCGCAACAATTCCGCCATTCTGCGGCTATCGTCCAACAGGATTTCGTCTTGCCCTACTTGAATCAAAACCGGCGGAGGATCGACAAACCGGGCATACAATGGTGAAACGCGGGGGTCGCGATCTGCAAGGCCATCCAGAACCATGGCAACCGCCTCGGGCATCCGCCGGGCTGGCAACAGCTGATCGTGGCCGACGTTTGACTTCAGGGTCTCCCCCGTCAATGCCAGGTCAGTCCAGGGCGAGAACGCAAACAGTCCGGCAGGCGTCAGACCGCGCTGACAAAGATCGGCCATCAGCGCCAATGCCAGACCGCCACCGGCACTGTCACCGGCCAGAATGATGTGGTCCGGCGGATATCCCTTGGCCAGCATCTGGGCATGGGCGGCTTTGGCATCTTCAAACGCTGCAGGTGCGGAGTGCTCAGGGGCAAGGCGATAATCCGGGCTCGCAACTTGAAGCCCGGTCATCTTGGCC
>JAYTCN010000237.1:0-4115 GCA_043736475.1 Paracoccaceae bacterium | reverse complement strand
TTTTCCTTCAGCGCCTCCATCTCGGGCTGCAATTCCTTCATCCGGGCCATCGAGACCGAAGATTTGTAGACCAGTGGCAGCACCAGCGTCTTCAGGATAAAGGTCAGCCCGATGATGGCCAGACCCATGTTGCCGAACAGTCCGTGCAGCCAGTGGAGCAGTCGGAAGATCGGCTTGGTGAGGAAGAAAAACCAGCCCCAGTCGATCGAGTCGATGAAACCGGCGATTTGCGGGCGCTCCGGGTCGATGCGTTCCCCCAGAAGATAGTCAAGCCAGCTTGGGTCGTTCTGATATTCCTGGATGGCTTCCCATTCCTTGGCGCCCGCGAAAAGCTGTATACGGGTCGTGGCCGTGGTGCCGGGGGCAATTGACAGAACCGGCTGGCGTACTTCGACCTGATAGATGTCGGCACTGGCGGTGTACTTCGAGACAGCGGTGAAAGATTTGCCCTGCTCGGGGATCAGCGTGGTCATCCAGTAATGGTCGGTGAAGCCGATCCAGCCATCCTTGGTGGCTTCCACCAACTCGCCCTTGACGCCTTCCATCTCGTCAAGGCCGGCAAGATCGGAATAGTCGCCCTCCTTCAGAATCCCATCAGTGCGACGGATCATACCTTCATGGACGACATAGATGCCCTCCAGCTTTGGCAAGCCGTGGCGGGCGATGATGCTGTTGGGGGCCAGATTGGCGATGGCAGTTCCGGTGTTCTCGATGGAGTCACTGACTGTGAAAAGGTAGTTCCGGTCGACCGAGATGGTGCGGGTGAATTTCAGACCCTTGGCGTTGGTCCAGGTCATCGTCACCGGGTGGTCCACATCCAGCGTGCCGCCCATCGCTTGCCATTCGGTGTCGAATCCAGGAACGTCGTCGGGGTTCAGCCCCGCGCCAGCCTGATAGCGGAAGACGGCGTAATACGGGTTGGTCTTGCCTACGGGTGACAACAACTGAACCGTGTCGGACCCGGGGTCAACGGTTTCGCGATAGGCGTTCAACGACAAGTCGTCCAACCGGCCGCCTCTCATCGAGATCGACCCTGACAGCTTGTCGGTGCTCAGCGTCACGCGTGCGGCTGCAACTGCCGGAGCGGTTGCGAGTGCTTCAGTGGTCTGGTTTTCCGGGGGTGCGGCCGGGTTGGCCGGATCGGCGGGCAGCGCGGTCAGGCCGGTTGTGGCCGCAGTCTCGGTCGGAAACCAACTTGGGAAAAGCAGTGGTCCGCCGTAGAGCCAGCCCACGATGACGAGGAAGCTGAGCACAGTTGCAAGGATGAGATTCTTGTTTTGATCGTCCATTGGAACAGCCGCCGCCTTTGTGCAATATCAGCGGTCGTTCAACAGAAGGGGGCGGCAAAGGTCAAGCGGTTTTGGGCCCGAGTGAGGCCAATCGGCCAAGTTGCCTAAGGATTCCGGGCGATGTCACCTGCCAAAGTGCCGGGGTGACCTAGCGCGCCCGATTGCCGATGCGCGGCGTACCTGCCCGACGGGCAAGGTGCCGGGTGATCCAATCCATGGTTTCGTCAACCGGCATGGGCCGCGCGATGCCAAAACCCTGTACGTGGCCGCAACCCAGCTGAGACAGCATCGCGTGTTCGCCCGGGGTTTCGACACCTTCAGCCAGGGTTTCCATCCCCAGTTGCTCGGCCATCGCCAGGATCGCCGACATCACCTTTTGCTGCTCGCGGTCCTCATCCACCCGGGTAACGAAAGAGCGGTCGATCTTGATCCGCCGGACCGAAAACCGCCGGATTGAGGTGATGGAGGCATGGCCCGTTCCGAAATCGTCCAGATCCACACCGCAACCCATCTGCGAGATGGCCGCGATGTTCGACACGACGACATCGTTGTCGGTGTCGGCCACGACGGTTTCGAGGATTTCGACGGTCAACCGATCCGGTGCCAGATCGAACCGGTCAAGCTCCCATTTCAGCTTGCTCGCCAACCCCGGATTGCGAAGCTCGGACTTGGAGAAGTTGACCGCCACGGTCGGCACCTTGTAGCCCGCTTTGTCCCAGCGGCTAAGGGCGAGGAGCGCGTTGTAGACCATCACTTCGCCAAGCCGCCCGCTCAGTCCGCAATCCTCGATCGCGGGCAGAAACTCCATCGGCGGGATCAGGCCGCGTTCGGGGTGATACCAGCGCGCCAAGGCCTCAAACCCGCTGATGCCGCCGGTGTCGGTGGAGATCTGTGGCTGAAAATGCGCGCGAATCTGACCCTCGTCCAGTGCAGCTTCAAGCTCTTGACGCAGCGAATCCCGATCAGCGCGGGTGCGCGTCATGTCAGGGGAATAGGCACGAATGGCCCCGGGTCCGTTGCGATATGCTTCGTCCGCCGCAACCTGTGCTGCGTCCAGCAACGCGGCGCCGCCTTGTGCAGGGGCGCGTTCACCAAGGCAAAAGCCGATGGATGAGGTCACATAGATGCGACCACCGTTCAGGCTGATTGGCGGCGACAGGGCGGATTGCAGACGCGCGCAGAGCTGAACCGCGCTTTCAAGGTCGACCCGGCGAACGCGGCCCAATGCCACGGCAAAACCGCCGCCTTCCAGTCGCGCCACCGTGTCGCCCGTGCGCAGGGCGGCACAGATGCGCTCTGCACTGCGCGCTAGAATCTCGGTCTGTGCTGCGCGACCGTGGCGATCCAGCAGGGCTGTGGCTTCGTCGAACTGAACGACGAGGCAGGCCGTGGTCATGCCGGTCACCGGGGCGTCGCGCAGGATGTCGTCCATCTGCGTCACGATCTGAGGACGCATCGCAAGGCCGGTCAACGCATCGGCTACACCGACGGAGCTGCCGGTCGGGAAGCGAAAGGCGCCACCTATTGCGAAGAACAGGGGTGCGGCCAGCGCGGTCAGGACCAACATCCGTTCGCCGCCCAGCCAGAAGGCGGCGAGGGTTATTGCGGGGACGAATACCATCAATTCAGGGCGGCGGAACTGGCCAAGGCACCAGCGAAGGGTCAGTGATACGGTGTCCCACAGGCGTTTGGTCATGGTTTCCCCCCTGGCGGCGGCGCGGCATGGATGTTCCGGACGAGACTAGGGAAAGATGCTGACCTCGAAGTTAATCCATATCCCGAAATTGCGTCGAATTTTTCGGATCCGCCTTGCCGGCCACCCCCATCAATTGGGCAAAGTCAAAAAGGTTTGGGTCGGCTGGGGGTCCAAGGCAAGCGTCCAGATCTGGACGCTTTTTATTTGTGCGTACAATCAACGCCTTGCGAGACAAATTAACCTTAGCGAAAGGTTTGACCTTTGCGCCGGGGCTTGACGGGGCCCCGGTTTGGCCCAGGCTCGGGGCGTGAAGATGGGGGCGGGACATGACGGAAACGCGTTTCTAGACCACGCTGAGCGGCAAGGAAACCGGGCCGGCGGTAATGGGTGGGGCCTTCATGATCCCTTTCGCCGCGGACCATCGCAAGGCAACCGGGCTTGTGGCTGGTGACCCGATTGAGGTGGTGTTGACTTTGGAAACCGCACCGCGTGTGGGGGAGATGCCGGAAGATCTTGCCGCCGCTCTGGCCACAGCAGGACTGCGCGAGGCGTTTGACACCAGCGCCGCGTCGAAGCGCAAGGAGTGGGTGCGTCAGGTGGCGGAGGCGAAGGCGGCGGCGACGCGGACGCGGCGGGTGGAGAAGGTGGTGGGGGAGGTGAGGGGGAAGTAGGCACCCAAGCCACATCCTGGGAAATGTCCGGTTTGCGGACGGAGCAGACCAATGCGTTCATGCAATTGCATTTGTGAGCGAAGCATTGCGATGCATGGTTTGGGCCGCAAGACAGAAAACGATGTGGGCGACCTATCTGGTTTTCAATTTGGTAAGAAGGCTGGTCCATGCTAGGCTTGCAAGCGAAAATGACCGGGAGGCAGCCATGGACTTCGACCAATCCGCCGACACAGATTTCGTGAAATTCTGGAATTCCGTTCTTGAGCCAAAGTTCACAAAGTACCGGCATATTCTGCAAGGCGGCCTGTCGCGGCACTCTGCTGCGGTGTTGCCGAACTTGCCAATCAAAAAGGGAATGTCGGTGCTGGATGTCGGCTGTGGCTGGGGCGACATGTCGCTTCAGGTGGCTGAGGTTGTCGGACCCGATGGGCGCGTCGTCGGCATTGATTGCGTCGAAGC
>JAYTCN010000236.1:0-1686 GCA_043736475.1 Paracoccaceae bacterium | reverse complement strand
TCGAAAGCGCGGTCAAGACGCGGGGCCGCTCAACGGGTGGCCGCCCCGGCGAACGCGGTGGCAAGCGCAGCCGGCGGGGGCGGTAGGGCGCGCACCGTCAACCGATCTTGCCAACGGGTCAACGACCGGTCCAACCGTTCAGAACGGCTCGATCAGAATGGCTTGATCAGAACGATTTCGTCGTTATCTTTCCATGCCTTGTCAGGGGCCTCCAGCCGCCGCACAGGGACAACCTCGCTGGCGGTCTGCGACCAGTAGCGCGCCGGGACGCAGAAAACCGGACCGCAGCGCCGCGACCTGGTCTTCCAACCCGCGGATGCCGAATCTCAGCTTGGCGAATGTATCAACCGCGTCCATCTGCCACCTGCAAAAACCTGGGGGCACAGGATGGGCCGGCATCCCTTAAACCCGCGTTGACTGCGGCGCGCTCATTGCAGTTTTCCCTCGACTTCCTATGATCGCAGGCAGAAGTGTGTTGCTGTCGTCAGAGTTGCTCTGCTCGGACCTATGAAGGGGGACTGCCATGCGCACGTCGCGTTTGATCCTGTCGGGCCTGTTGTGCCTGGTCCTGGCCTCACCCGCCCTTTCGGGCACGCTCAACTGCACCAAACCGGCGCTCGAATCGGTGCGGCTGCTGTGCAAGGCCAATGAAATCAAGGCCCGGCGCGTGCAGACCGTGGTCGGGGGCGCAATTGCCGGGGCGCTGATCGGCAAACTGCTGGGCCAGCAGAACGGCGGCAATGACGATCAGGCGGTGATTGCCGGGGCAATAGCCGGCGGGCTGACCGGCTATTGGATGAACCTGCAAAACGAGATCGCCGCCAAATCCGCCTCGCAAAAGGCGCGGGCGGCCGAGATCAAGGCCCATGCCGCAGCCGAGGCGAAGCGCCAGCGCGCCAGTGCGGCCAACCTGCGGACCGAGCTCAAGACCGTGCTTTTGCGCTCGTCCGACGACCCCAAGAAGCGCGAGGCGGCGATTGCGCAGGTCGCACAGGCTGCCGCGCTGGGCCTGCGACAGGCGCAGGATTCGGCCAAGGGTTACACCAAGGTTGGCGACGGCCTGGGCGCGCCGGTCAATGGCAACAGCGTGTTTGCCTCGACCGCCACCGACTTCAACACGACCCGGGTCAACGCCTGTGCCGAACTGGCCCAGCCCGGCGCCTATTGCGGCTAAGCCGGGTCAGGCGCGTTTCACCAGTCGGATCAGCACCAGCAGGATGACGGACCCAAGCGTGGCCCGCACGATGTCGGAAATCGCCCCGCCGCCAAAACCAAGGCCGATCCGCGGGAACAAAAGCTGGGCCACAAAGGCCCCGACAATGCCCACCGCGATATTGCCGATCAGGCCGAACCCATAGCCCGACACCAGCCGCCCGGCAAGCCAGCCCGCAATCCCGCCGATCAGCAGAACCGATAGCAACCCGAAGAAACCCATGGTATTTCCCTTTCTGTGCGGCGTTCAGAAAACAGCCGCCACTTCATACATGACCGGCTCGAAATGGCTGCACAGGGTGGCGATCTTGCGGTTGCGGGCCCGCATTTCCGGGGTGCGCAACATCGCCATGAAATCCTCGCGTCGCTGCCATTGTGAATAGCTCGCGATGCGGATTTGCGCGTCGTTCACATGCAGCCCGGCCGAGATGAAGCCGGGCTGATGGCGGATGAAGTCGGCATAGGCCGCCTTCA
>JAYTCN010000235.1:0-9790 GCA_043736475.1 Paracoccaceae bacterium | reverse complement strand
CCAGACGACCGCGACCCGGCTTGTCGGTTATGCCGACCGGCTGCAAAACCGCTTTTCGGCGCGTATCCGGCCCTTCAGCAAGAAACCGAAAGGCTATGTTGCCCGGCCGGAACCGCGGTCGATCGGCAATTATTCCGCCGGCATGCGTTTGATTGAAGGCGAGTTTCGTTTTGCCGGGTCGCAGATCAGCGCCGAAAAACGCTCGATCTGGGATTTGCCACCCCCCGATCCGGGCTTTGAGGCCGAGATGCACGGCTTTGGCTGGGCCGACGATCTGGCCGCGGTCGGCGATGCCGGCGCCCGGCGATTGTTGCAATCCTGGATGATGGATTGGGTCCGCCGCTACGGCAACGGCACCGGCCCGGGCTGGTTGCCGGAGTTGGCCGGCCGCCGGCTGATCCGCTGGATTGGCCACGCCAGCTTTGTTCAGGCCGATCTCGACCAGAACCAGTCGCGCAAGATGTTCGCCTGCATGGGCCGGCAAGCCTCGTATTTGCGGGTCAGCTGGAACCGCGCCGGCTCCGGCCTGCCCCGGTTCGAGGCGCTGACCGGCCTGCTGTACGCCGGATTGGCGCTGGAGGGGCGCCAGGGCATGCTTAAGGCTGCCATCGCCGCCATGGGCAGCGAATGCGAACGCCAGGTCGGGTCCGACGGTGGCATCCCGTCGCGCAATCCCGAAGAACTGAACGAAATTTTTACCCTGCTGACCTGGGCGGCGCAAACCATGCAGGAATGCGGACATCAACCGGACCAGCGCCAGCTTGACGCCATGATCCGGATCGCGCCGACCCTGCGCTCGATGCGGATGGGTGACGGATTGCTGGCGCGGTTTCATGGCGGCGGCACCGGTCCCGAGGGGCGACTGGACCAGTCATTGGCCGATGTCGGCGTGCGCGGGTTGAAACGCGAGGAACTGGCGATGGGGTTTTCCCGCATCAATGCCGGGCGCACGCTGCTGGTCATGGATTGCGCGCCGCCGCCGACCGGGCGGGCATCGGCCCGGGCGCATGCCTCGACACTGGCATTCGAACTGTCAACCGGGCGCCGGCGACTGATCGTCAACATCGGGTCGGGCCAGCATTTCGGGCGCGAATGGCGCGAGAAATCGCGCCTGACGGCATCGCAAAGCACGGCTGCGGTCGAGCGCACATCGTCATCGCGTTTTTCCAGGGGGCCGTCTCCGGCGCTGCTGGGCGAAGTGCCGTCCGCCGTTGTTGTCCAGCGCGCCAGCGATCTGACCGGGTCGTGGATTCAGGCCACCCACAATGGCTATGAAAGCACCCATGGCCTGATCCATGAACGCCGGGTCTACCTGGCCGCCAGCGGCAAGGAAATCGGTGGCGAGGATATCATGACATCGCCGCGTGGCCGGGCCCGGACCCGCTACACCAAATCGGTGGCCGGGGCGCCGCAGCTGGGAATACTTTTCACCTTGCATTTTCACCTGCATCCCGAAGTGACGGCAGTGATCGACAACGCCGCGACCCATGTGAGCCTTGTCCTTAAAAGCGGCGAACGCTGGACCTTTCGCCAGCACGGCGGCGAAATGCAGCTGGTCGAAAGCCATTACCTCGATCCGGCGTTTCTGCGACCAAAAGCCACCAGACAA
Organism: Paracoccaceae bacterium; assembly: GCA_043736475.1. Lineage (GTDB taxonomy): Bacteria > Pseudomonadota > Alphaproteobacteria > Rhodobacterales > Rhodobacteraceae > JANMOK01. The sequence goes on along the minus strand of JAYTCN010000235.1, from coordinate 8,181 downwards.
ATCCTCGTCACCGGCCGGGTGGTGCAATATGCCGGCGACATCACCTGGTCGCTGCAGCGTATCGAGGATGGCACCGGCAATACCCGCGATCTGGTGAATGACGCGGACGGGCAGGGTTAGCCGGATGACCCAGGATCTGGTCGCGGTCAAACGGGCACTGCTTTCGGTTTCCGACAAGACCGGATTGGTCACGCTCGGCACGGCGCTGGCGGCGCATGGCATCGAACTGGTCTCGACCGGCGGCACGGCGGTGGCGTTGCGCGGTGCGGGATTGGCCGTGCGCGACGTGGCCGAGCTGACCGGTTATCCCGAAATGATGGATGGACGGGTCAAGACCCTGCATCCCGGCGTGCATGGCGGGCTGCTGGCTTTGCGCGACAATGCCGGGCATCGGGCGGCGCTGGCGGCGCATGGCATTGCTGAAATCGACCTGCTGGTGGTCAACCTGTATCCGTTCGAAGCCACCGTGGCCTCGGGTGCCTCCGAGGCCGACTGCATCGAGAACATCGACATCGGCGGCCCGGCGATGATCCGGGCGGCGGCAAAGAACCACGGCTTTGTGGCGGTGGTGGTGGCCGCCCGGGACTACAATGCCTTGCTTGCAGAATTGGTGCAGCATGACGGTGCGACCTCGCTGGATTTTCGCACCGGGATGGCGCTGCGTGCCTACGCGATGACGGCGGCCTATGATTCCACCGTTGCCGGTTGGATGGCAGAACGCATCGCCGACACGGCGAACGGGCGGACCTATGCCGGGCCCGGTATGCAGACTCTGCGCTATGGCGAAAACCCGCATCAACGGGCGCAATTTTTCCGCAATGATTTGAAAAGTCCAAGCGTCAGTTCCGCCATCCAGCATCAGGGCAAGGAATTGTCCTACAACAACATCGCCGACACCGACGCTGCATTCGAGCTGGTGTCGGAATTTGATCCGGTCGACGGGCCGGTGGTTGTCATCGTCAAGCACGCCAACCCCTGCGGTGTGGCGCGGGCGCGGACGGCAGCCGAGGCCTATCGGGCCGCTCTGGCCTGCGACCCGGTTTCGGCCTTTGGCGGCATCGTGGCGCTGAACGTGCCGCTGGACCGGGAAACCGCCGCCGCCATTGTGCAGGCCTTCACCGAAGTGGTGATCGCGCCGGGGGCCGATGATGCGGCGATGGCAATATTTGCCGCCAAAAAAAACCTGCGGCTGCTGACCACTGCCGGCCTCGCCGACCCGCGCCACACCGGCAAGCAGGTCAAACAAGTCGGCGGCGGCTTGCTGAGCCAGGATCGCGACAGCGGGACAATCACCGGCGCGGATTTGAAATGCGTCACCCGGCGCCAGCCGTCCGACGCCGAACTTGCCGATCTCCTGTTCGCCTGGAAAGTCGCCAAACACGTCAAGTCCAACGCCATCGTTTATGCCAAAGACCAGGCCACCGTCGGCATCGGCGCCGGGCAGATGAGCCGGATCGACTCCACCCGTATCGCCGCCCGCAAGGCCGATGACATGGCCGCGCATCAAGGTCTGGCCGAAAGTCCGGCCAAAGGGTCGGTCGTCGCCTCCGACGCCTTTTTTCCTTTCGCCGACGGGTTGATCGCCGCTGCCGAAGCCGGGGCAACGGCGGTGATCCAGCCCGGCGGTTCGCTGCGCGACGCCGAGGTGATTGCCGCCGCTGACGCCGCCGGTCTGGCGATGGTGTTCACCGGCATGCGGCATTTCCGGCACTAGCGCCGGTCGGACCGGTTAAACCGGCAGCAAGATCGCGGTCGCCGCTTGCCCGGGCACCGGGCGGCATTGCCGCGCCGGCGTTCCTTGCCCCTTGCCACAACCCCGTTCCCTGCTGCATCCTCGGGCAAAATCAACCGGGAGACTCGCCGATGAAACTGTTTGCACCTTTGGCCATGACGGCCGTGCTGTTTACCACCGCGCCCTTCGCCGCCGACCTGCCCGATCTCGCCGGGCGCGAGGTGGTTGTGGTCACTGAAAACGCCTATCCGCCGCTGCAGTTCGTCGATGCCTCCGGCGCGGCCATCGGCTGGGAATACGACGCCATCGCCGAGATCGCCAAACGTCTCAACTTCAGCGTCGCCATCCAGAATTCCAGCTGGGACGCGATGATCCCGGCGGTTGCCGAAGCCCAATACGACATGGGCATGACCGGCATTACCATCACCGACGAACGCAAGGGCCAGGTCGATTTCTCCGATCCCTACATGCGTTCCGAGATGTTCATGCTGGTGCGCGCCGACGAATCCCGTTTCACCGACGGCCCCAGCTTCGCGGCGTTTGCCGACGGCCTCGTCGGCGCCCAGGCCGGCACCACGCCGTTCTACGTCGCGGTCTACAACATGCTCGACGGCGATGAGGCCAATCCGCGGATCAAGCTGTTCGAGACCTTCGGCGCCACGGTTCAGGCGCTGAAATCCGGCGACGTTGACGTGGTCCTGACCGACGGCACCGCCGGTGCCGGTTACGTCGCCGCCGAACCCGACAAGCTCAAACTGACCGGCGAGGCGATGGGCAGCGAAGATTTCGGCTTCATCTTCCCCAAAGGCTCCGACCTCGTCGCCCCGATCAATGCCGCCATCGCCGCGATGAAGGAAGACGGCACCATCGAGGCCCTGAACAAGAAATGGTTCCTCGACTACAAATTCGGCAGCTGAGCCGATGGACCTGCTGCCCCGGTCCGGCGCCGGGGCCGCCCGCCGATGAAATACCGCCAAAACCAGACAGACTTTCCCTTTTGGCTTGTGCTGGCGCTGGCCATCGGCGTCTATTTGCTCTGGCGGGTGCTGATCGATGACCTGTACGCGCAGGTTCTCGGCATCGTGGCCCAGGGCATCGCCGTCACGGTCTTCGTCACCCTCGCCGCCTTTGCCATTGCTTCGATCACCGGCCTCGCACTCGCCGTCGCCGCCCTGTCACGCTTCCTGATCCTGCGCCAGATCGCCCGGTTCTATGTCGAAATCATCCGCGGCATCCCGATCCTTGTCCTCTTGTTCTACATCGCCTTCGTCGGAGCGCCGGCCCTGGTCGCCGGCTACAACGCCCTCGCCGACACGCTCGGCATCAACCCGATCCGCACCCGCGACCTGTCGCTGATGTGGCGCGCCATCCTGGCGCTGGCCATCGGCTATTCCGCCTTCATTGCCGAAGTGTTCCGGGCCGGAATCCTGGCGGTGGATCAGGGTCAGATCGAGGCAGCACAGGCCTTGGGCCTGACCGGCTGGCAGCGCTTTCGCCTGATCGTGTTTCCCCAGGCGATCCGCACCATCCTGCCGCCGCTCGGCAACGATTTCATCGCCCTGATCAAGGATTCCTCGCTGGTTTCGGTGCTCGGCGTCGCCGACATCACCCAGCTTGGCAAAATCTATGCCGCCGGCAATTTCCGCTTTTTCGAGACCTACAACATTGTCGCCTATGTTTATCTGGTGATGACCATCGGCCTGTCACTGGGGCTGCGCGCCCTCGAACGCCGTTTGCGAAATACCGGAGGCGCACCCTGAATAGCTTTGTGACGGCGAAAAACCGGCGTATGAGGGCCGGATGACCAGGCAGGCCCTCGCCTTTTGCGTCCATTTGCTCACCGCTTCGGGCGCCGCCATCGCCCTGTTTGCTATGCTGGCCGCCGCCGACCAGAACTGGAAATGGATGTTCATCTGGCTGGCGCTGGCGCTGTTTGTCGACGGTATCGACGGGCCGCTGGCCCGATTGGCAAGAACCAAAAAATACGCGGCCAACTGGGACGGCGTCCTTCTCGACCTGATCGTCGATTTCCTGACCTATGCCTTCATCCCGGCCTATGCTTTGGCCCAGGCCCGCCTGATGCCGCCCTGGGAAGGCTGGTTTCTCGCCATCGTCATCGTTTCGACCTCGGCGCTGTATTTTGCCGATACCCGCATGAAGCTGCCCGACAATTCATTCTCCGGCTTTCCGGCGTGCTGGAACATGGTGGTGCAGGTGTTCTTCGCGCTGCTGCCGCCGCCACCGCTGATGATCGCCGTCGTCTGCATTCTGGGTCTGGCGCAGTTCTTTCCGCTCAAGTTCATCCATCCGATCCGTACCCTGCGGCTGCGCGGGCTGTCATTGGCGGTCACCTTGGCCTGGTGCGCTTTCGCGCTCTGGACCATTTTCAGCGATTTCCGCACCCCGCCGCTGGCCGGGATCGGCCTGATCGTCACCAGCCTTTATCTGCTGGCGGTCGGCATCGTCTTTCAGCTTTGGCCCGGAAAAACCGCCCGATAGGCGGCGGTCAGGCCGGCCAGGGTCACGGCAGTGCCGTCCCGCACGATCGGCGCCGCCCCGACATGCGCCAGCGCCCGGCCATAAGTCTCGGCCAGCCCATGGGTGCCGACGATGGCAACCTGGCGGCCCAACCACCAATGCCTGGTCGCCGCCAGTTCCAGTCCCAGCAACAATCCCGAAAGCCGCGACCGCGCCACCGGCGGCGGCAGTTCGCCGATCAGGGCCTCGGCCCGTAACGGAAACAGGCGGGCGGCAAAGTTTTGCGGCTGGGTCAGCGTCGAATCGAGGGCACCGGTGAACGCCATTCCATCAAAGCCGTCGGCACCGACCGAATGCCGTAAGACCGATTGTTTCGCCAGCAAGGCGAACATCTCGCCGGTCATGATGGTGACAAAACTGCACACTTCGCCCGCCGAAACCTCGACCCATTTGGTGTGCGTTCCCGGCAAGCAGACCACGCCGTCGAACCCTGGTTCCAGCGCCAGCAAGCCGGCAATCTGGGTTTCCTCGCCGCGCATCACATCGGCGGGCCTGGCCTGCACCAGTCCGTGACAGATCCGCATGCGAAAGCGGGCATCGGCGACAACCGGCATCACCATCTTCGCCGGTTGCAGCGGCAACGATGGCACTGTGGCGTAAGGCGCTTCGATCCAGCCCTGGCGCGCGCCGACCATGCCGGCCGCGATCACCTCGGTCACCCGGCCCCCAGCCAGCCAGGGCCCGATCAACGCCAGCAACGCCGCCTCGAACTGGTCGGGTTCTAACGACCCCATGCCTTGGGCGCTCGCGGCTGCGGCCAAGGCGCCCTCCGGTCCCATTGCCCAGGCCCGCAAGGTCGAGGTGCCCCAGTCGACCGCAATCCAATCCGGCCGGATCATCCGGAAACCACCACGCCGGCATCGATCACCAATGCCTGTCCGGTCATCAACGCGCTGGCTTTCGAGGCCAGGAACAGGGTGCCGCCGACCATGTCGCGACCGAACATCTTGTCGGGCAGGCACTGTTTTTTCAGATGCGCCTCCAGCGCCTCGGGGTTGGCCCACAGATCCAGCTGGCGGGTGGTCAGCACCCAGCCAGGCATCACCGCATTGACGCGGATGCGATGTTTGCCCAGATCGCGCGCCAGGCTGCGGGTCAGGCCGGTTATCCCCGATTTCGCCGCCGTATAGGCGGCGTAGCCGCCGTTGCCCATCATGTAGCTGATCGAGGAATAGTTGATGATCGAGCCGCCGCCGCCCGCGATCATGCCGGGAACCGCGTGCTGGGCGCTGAAGAAATGCGGCGTCAGGTTGACCGCGATCATCTGGTCCCAATCGGCGCGGGTGAAACCCTCGATGCCGTGCCGGGTGTCGTTGGCGGCGTTGTTGACCAGCACGCTGATCGCGCCGTGCGCCGACGCGGCCTGATCCATGCTGCGTTTCAGCGCGTCGGTATCGGTGATGTCGCATGTGATGAACAGGGGCCTGTTGCCGTGCCTGGCCGCCATCTCGCGAACGAATTCGCTGGCGTCAGAGCGCTGGACGAAGGCCACCTTGCAGCCTTGTTCGAGAAACCCTTCTGTCAGGTCCATGCCGATGCCCGAGCCGCCGCCGGTGATGAACACCGACTGACCGTGAAGGTCGTGGAACGTGGCGTAAAGCGGATGGGTCATGGATGCTCCTGCGGGTTTGGGATGACCGACCATAATTCGCCGCCGGGGTGGGTTTCAACCCTCCGAAATCGCCGCCCGCTGACGCCGGTTTTCCGGCACGCCTGCGCCAGCGCGACCGACCCTGTGGATAAGTACAGGGTATTTTCCTGCTATTGCACTGCACAATACGCCAAACCGGTGGCGAAAACTGCCAATACTCCGGCCAAAACCGGGGTAAAGCCGCCGAAAACCACGGCTTTTTGCCCGGCTTTTTCGCCGGATCCGCCTCTGCTGCACGTGCGAGATCGCGCCGTCGATTCCCGACTTGAATCCGGCGTTCCGCGGCAATGTCCGGCTGCGGAAAAGTATCTTTGCGCGGTTGCACGGCAGCGGAAATTCGCGGTCGCGCGGTCAGGGAGCGGGTAAATATTTGGTTAAAATTTCAATAAATAGCGTGTGTTGTCAACATCTTATCAGGAATTTCACGCGTGAAATTCATCGACCCCGCCCCCTTGCCCGCGCTGGCCAAACCGCTTACATTTTGCTGGAGTGCCAAGACCGAAGGATACGGAATGCTCGCGGGCCGCAAGGTTTTGCTCATCATCGGCGGCGGTATCGCCGCCTATCGCAGCCTCGAGCTGATCCGGCGGCTGCGCGAGCGCGGCGCCGGGGTCACCCCGGTCCTGACCCGGGGCGGCAGCGAATTTATCACCCCGCTCTCGGTTTCGGCCCTGGCCGCACAAAAGGTGCATACCGGGCTGTTTGACGTCACCAGCGAAGCGGAAATCGGCCATATCGAGCTGTCGCGGTCGTGCGACCTGATCGTTGTCGCCCCGGCAACTGCTGATTTTCTGGCGAAAATGGCTTGCGGGCTGGCCAGCGACCTCGCCTCGACCCTGCTGCTTGCCACCGACAAAAAGGTCCTGGTCGCGCCGTCGATGAACCTGCGCATGTGGCTCCACCCGGCTACACAGCGAAGTATCGCCACCTTGAAAGCCGACGGCATCTTGTTTGCCGGACCGATCGAAGGCAGCATGGCCTGCGGCGATTTCGGCATCGGCCGCATGGCCGAGCCGACCGACATCGTTACTTCCATCGAATCGGCGCTGCAGAACGGACCGTTGCAAGGCCGGCACATCCTCGTCACCTCCGGACCGACGCACGAGCCGATCGATCCGGTCCGCTATCTTGCCAACCGCTCATCGGGCGCCCAGGGCACTGCCATCGCCGAAGCCCTTGCGGCGCTGGGTGCAACGGTGACATTCGTCACCGGCCCGGCCACAACCGCCCGTCCCAGGGGCGTCAAGGTGACCGAAGTCGAAACCGCCGCCCAAATGGCTGCCGCCGTAACGGCTGCCTTGCCCGCCGATGCCGCCATTTTTGCCGCTGCGGTCGCCGATTGGCGCGTCGCCAATGCCAGCACCTCGAAACTGAAGAAGTCTGCCAATGGCGGGGCGCCCGTGCTCAGTTTCGCGGAAAACCCGGATATTCTGCAGGCCATTGCGCAATTGAAATCCGGTCGGCCCCGACTGGTGATCGGCTTTGCCGCCGAAACCGATGACGTTTTGGCCAATGCCAAAACAAAACGGGCGCGCAAAGGCTGCGACTGGATCGTCGCCAACGACGTCAGCGCCGAAACCGGCATCATGGGCGGGCCGGACAATGCGGTTACCCTGATCACGGCCAGCGCCACCGACGTTTGGCCGCGCATGTCCAAAACCATGGTCGCCGCCAAGCTCGCCGCCCGGATCGCGGACGCGTTGAAGTGAGCGTTGGGGTCACCATCCAGCGTCGTCCGGAAGCCGACCCTGGCGTTCCGTTACCCGGCTACGAAACCGACGGTGCCGCCGGAATGGATGTGCGGGCAAATTTCCCCGACCATTGGCGCGGCGGCATCGGCATCGCCCCCGGCGCCCGCAGCCTTATCCCCACCGGCCTGAGCGTCGCCGTCCCGCCGGGATACGAGATTCAGGTCCGGCCGCGTTCCGGGCTGGCCTTCAAACACGGCGTCACCGTCGCCAACGCGCCCGGAACCATTGACAGTGACTATCGGGGCGAACTTGGCATCTTGCTGGTCAACCTTGGCACCGAGGCATTCACCATCCGCCATGGCGACCGGATCGCCCAGCTGGTGCTTGCTCCGGTCAGCCGCTGCGACTGGGTTATCGGCGAAACCGGCGAAACCGCCCGTGGTTCGGGCGGTTTCGGTTCAACCGGAGGGTCGTGAATTGGACGGAATTCCGGTTTTCCCGCGCCTGTTTCTCTTGTGGGCCCCGGTGCTCGCAACGCTGATCCTCAGCCGCCGCTTCGGCTGGATCGG
>JAYTCN010000234.1:0-1700 GCA_043736475.1 Paracoccaceae bacterium | reverse complement strand
GCGAAAAGCCGAAGAATGGCAAACCGTCGGATCACGAATTCGCCAATATCGACGCCTAGATCATGCGACTGACCGAAATCACCTATGGATCGGCTTTGGCGATTGAAAGTTATGGGCCGGGATTTTTTCGGGTCGGCACGCATGTGCTGCGGGGCACCAGCCTGATCACACCGTGGGATGCCGGAGCCTGGGGCGGGTTTGATGATTTGACCGGGCCGTTGTCTTTGGCGGGAAAAATTGATGTGTTGCTGGTGGGGTTGGGGGTTGAAGTTGCGGTGGTGCCGAAGGCGTTTCGGCTGGCGATGGAAGCACAGGGCATTGGGGTGGAGCCGATGAATACTCCGGCCGCCTGCCGCACCTACAACGTGCTGCTCGGCGAGGGCCGCCGCATCGCAGCCGCTTTGTTTGTCGTCTGACACCACGCCGCCCCGGCCTTGAGCCGGGGCCTCATGTGCGCCAGTTGGAGGCCCGGTTCAAGGCCGGGGCGGCGCGGAAATTACCAAAGCCCGTGGACTTCAGGAGCGATCAGGCGCGTGTAAATCTCACGCGCCTTTTCCATGGTCGCGGGGGGCAGTGGTGCCAGAGCGTCGGCTTTCGCATTGGCCTGTGCCTGCGCGGGCGATTTCGCACCAGGGATCACCACCGTCACGGCGTCTTCCATCAAAATCCAGCGCAGGGCAAATTCTGCCATCGTGGAACTTTGCGGCACCAGCGGGCGGAGTTCTTCGACGGCTTGCAGGGCTACGTCATAGGGCACGCCCGAGAAGGTTTCACCCTTGTCGAACGCCTCGCCATTGCGGTTAAAACTGCGGTGATCGTCGGCGGCGAACTGGCTTTGCGCGGTCATTTTTCCGGTCAGCAAGCCAGAGGCAAGGGGAACCCGCACGATGACGGCGACGTTTTGGGCTTTGGCGGCCTTAAAGAAAGCTTCAGCGGGGCGTTGGCGGAACAGGTTGTAGATGATCTGCACCGAGACGACGCCGGGGTTCTGGATGGCGGTCATCGCCTCGGCAATGGTTTCAACCGAGACGCCGTAGGCCGCGATTTTGCCTTTGGCTTTGATGGCATCGAGGGCTTCGAACATCGCCGGATTGGCGTAAACCGGAGTGGGCGGGCAGTGCAGTTGCACGAGGTCAAGGCAATCGACGCCAAGATTTTGCAAGCTACGGTCGATGAACGCCTCAATCGCGGGGCCAGTGTAGGCTTCGGCGGTATGCGGATTCAGACGGCGTCCGGCTTTGGTTGCCACAAAGGGGCGCGCGCCTTTGCGCTCGGCCAGAACCTCGCGGATGATCCGCTCCGATCTGCCATCGCCGTAGACATCGGCGGTGTCGATGAAAGACACGCCCGCATCGAGACTGGCGTGTAGTGCTGCTTTGGCATCCTCAAGGCTGACTTCGCCCCAAGTGCCGCCGATGGCCCAGGCGCCGAAGCCAAGCCGCGTGGTGGTTTTGCCGGTGCGGCCAAAGGGGGTGGTGGATAGGGTCATGGGTAGCCTCCTGTTTGAGGGGCAATATAGGAGGCTGCTGCGGAAAGGCCATGCTGTCGCAGGGTCTTTTCGCATCGGCAGCGATGGGTTAGGGGTTGGGGATGGAAATGCAGGTAAGCGATCTTGCCGTGGCCCGAGGCGGCGTGACGGTGCTGGACGGGGTAACGTTCCGGCTGATGCCGGGGCGGGCGCTGGTGTTGCGCGGGCCGAA
>JAYTCN010000233.1:0-4158 GCA_043736475.1 Paracoccaceae bacterium | reverse complement strand
CATCGTCATTGGCCGCCATGCCTACGGCGACCAGTACCGGGCCACCGATTTCCACTTCCCCGGAAAAGGCAGGCTGACCCTCACCTTCACCGGGGCCGACGGCACGGTGATCGAAAAGGAAGTCTTCAACGCCCCTTCCGCCGGCGTCACCATGGCGATGTACAACCTCGACGATTCAATCCGCGATTTCGCCCGCGCCTCGCTGAACTACGGGCTGAACCTCGGCTGGGCGGTGTACCTTTCGACCAAGAACACGATCCTGAAAGCCTATGACGGACGATTCAAGGATTTGTTCCAGCAGGTGTTCGACGAGGAATTCGCCGACAGGTTCAAAAAGGCCGGCATCACCTACGAACACCGGCTGATCGACGACATGGTGGCAAGTTCGATGAAATGGTCCGGCGGCTATGTCTGGGCCTGCAAGAACTACGACGGCGATGTGCAGTCCGATCTGGTCGCCCAGGGCTTCGGCTCGCTTGGCCTGATGACCTCGGTGCTGATGACCCCCGATGGCCGCATCGTCGAGGCCGAAGCCGCCCACGGCACCGTCACCCGCCACTTCCGCCAACACCAGAAGGGCGAGGCGACCTCGACCAACTCGGTCGCCTCGATCTACGCCTGGACCGGCGGGCTGAAACACCGCGCCAAGCTCGACGACAACGCCCGCCTCAGACATTTCGCCGAAACCCTGGAACGGGTGGTGGTCGAAACCGTCGAAGCCGGGGCGATGACCAAAGACCTCGCGGTTTTGGTCGGCCCCGACCAGCAATGGCTCAGCACGATTGGGTTTTTGGAAAAAGTGGACGCGAACCTCGAAAAGGCGCTTTAACTGTCCGGCGCGCCTGCAGCACCCAGATCGGTTTGCTGGCGCCAGCATCCAATCGGACCGTCGACAGTCGGAGCGCGACAGGTTCAGGCGGAAATCAATTCCTGCAACCTGTCGGCCACGCCCGCGGCCAATGCGTCGTTCGACCAATAATTGCTGCCGTGCGCCATAAGGTCGAGTCCCCAGAATGGCGAACCGACATTGACCTTGAAATCTTTCAATGCACCCGACTTGGCCAAAGCGGCATAGCCATCACCCGCCTGCTTCATCGGGAAACTTAGCGGGTCATACTCGCCATAATAATTACGCCACCACAGCGGTTTGCGGAATTTCGCGTCAAGGCCGCTGCCCGGATCTTTTATCGCGGTAATGGCGTCTGCCGCATAGCCAAAAGTGAAAATCGGAATGTTGCAGCCGAAAGTGAACAACGCCGCAATCTGTTTCATGCCCTTCATCCCGCCTGTCGGCAAGTCCTGGCGGTCATAGATATGGTTGGAAATCACGTGGCATCCCAACGAAAAGGCAAGAACAACCAACGGCGCCCCCGGCGCCACTGCCGCCTCCAACACCCCGATCGTTTCGTCGATCCTTGCGTGGACCCGATCGTAGATATGATAGTTCGGGTCATCCTTGACCCAATGGTACGACGCCGGATCGCCCAGGTTTTCAATGACAAATTCGCGGGTCGTGCCCATGTGAACCTGCGGCCCGATGCGTTTCTTAAGGGCGTTCTGGTTCTTGTCCAGAACATCTGAATAATAAGTTTCGGCCCAGGCAATGTTCGTATCAAATACCGGTGCACCAATCGTGCTGCGAACGGCCGAATACAAAGGGGCAGAATAGGACGGACGGCCCTTTTTGGGTTTCGCGTCCGGACTCGCGCTGCCCATTCCGTGCAAGACGACGACGGCAATTTTTTTTGGCATCGCAAAATCCTTGGCTAAATCCCGGATTATACCTCAAATGTCTCTTGAAACGTAGAAGTTTGTGCCGTCAGCCCGCCAAAAATGCCTCAACCGCCCTCACCGCATCCGCCGCCTTGCCGGCATCGGCCCCTCCGGCCTGCGCCATATCCGGCCTGCCCCCGCCACCCTTGCCACCCATCGCCTCCGCCGCCACCCGAACCAGATCGACCGCTGACACCCGCCCGGTCAGATCGTCAGTAACGCCCGCCGCCACCGCAGCTTTACCTGCGGCATCGGCAATCAACAGCACCGCTCCCGATCCAATCCTCGTCTTGTGTTCATCGATCAGCCCGCGCAAATCCTTGCCGGAAACGCCGGTCAGCACCTGCGATACTAACGTTATCCCATTGATAACATTCAGCTTCGTCTCATCCGACTTGGCGTCGCCCGCCATCGCCAATTGCCGGCGCAAATCGGCGACCTCGTTGGTCAGGGCGCGATTGTCGCCCAGCAGTTTAGCGATCCGCTCCGGCAAATCCGCGACGCTGGTCTTGATCGCGCCGGCCGCAGAACGCAACAAGCCGAATTGCTGCTCGACATGATCCAGCGCCCCGATACCGGTCAGCGCCTCAATGCGGCGCACACCGGATGAAACCGCGCTGTCGGCCAGCAAAACGCACAGCCCGATCTCTCCCGTCCGCGTCACATGGGTGCCGCCGCAAAGTTCGAGCGAATAGGTCTGGCCGTCCGAACCCTTGTTCGATCCGGCCAAAGCGCCCATCGAAACCACGCGCACTTCATCGCCATATTTTTCACCAAACAACGCCTGTGCGCCAATGGCCCTGGCGTCGTCCGGGGTCATGATCCGGGTCTGCACCGGTGAATCCTGACGGATGAATGCGTTCACCTCGGCCTGAACCGTTTTGAACTCCGTGACCGTCATCCCTTTGTTGTGACTGAAATCAAACCGCAACCGGTCCGGCGCATTCAGACTGCCGCGTTGCGCCACGTGGTCGCCCAGCGTGCGCCGCAGGGCCTCGTTCAGCAAATGCGTCGCTGAATGGTTGGCGCGGATTGCGCCGCGCCGCGCCGCATCAACTTTCAATTCTGCCGTCGCTCCTGCTGCAAGCGCGCCGGCAACAATCTCGCCGACATGCACAAACAAGCCGAGTTTCTTGCGCACATCGCTCACCCGTGCCGTCCCGGTGCTCGTCACAATCAGGCCGGTATCACCCACCTGGCCGCCGCTTTCGGCGTAAAACGGCGTCTGGTTCAGCACGATCTGCACTTTGTCGCCTTTGGCGGCATTGGCAACGGCAACCCCGTCACCGATCAAAGCCAGCACCTGGCCTTCGGCAACTTCGGTGTCATAGCCGAGGAACTCGGATGCCCCGTGTTTCTCGGCCAGTTCGAACCAAAGCTTCTCGTCCGCCGCTTCCCCGGTACCGGCCCAGGCCGCCCGCGCCCTGGCCTTCTGCGCCGCCATCGCCGCCTCAAACCCGGCCAGATCAACCCCGCGGCCTTTTTCCCGCAAGGCATCCTGGGTCAAATCGAGCGGGAACCCGAAGGTGTCATACAGCCGAAACGCCGTCGCCCCCGGCAATTCCGATCCTTCCGGCAAAGCCGCAAGTTCGCCATCGAGCAGTTTCAACCCGCGATCGAGCGTGGTCAGGAACCGCGTCTCTTCCGCCAGCAGCGTCTCGGAAATCAGCGCCTGCGCCCGGCCCAACTCGGCAAACGCCTGGCCCATTTCGGCAACCAGCGTCGGCACCAGCCGGTGCATCACCGGGTCTTTCGCGCCCAAGAGATGCGCGTGCCGCATCGCCCGGCGCATGATCCGGCGCAGCACATAGCCGCGGCCTTCGTTCGACGGCATGACCCCGTCGGCAATCAGAAACGACGTCGAGCGCAGGTGATCGGCAATGACGCGATGGTGGAACTTGCCCGCGCCGTCGGGGTTGCCATCGGTGGCATTGGCGCTCGCTTCGACAAGATGGCGCAACGTATCGGTCGAGAAAACGTCGCGCTTGCCCTGCAAGACTGCTCCGAACCGCTCCAGTCCCATGCCGGTATCGACCGATTGTCGCGGCAAGGGTTCGCGCCGTCCGTCGGCAAACTGCTCGTATTGCATGAACACGTTGTTCCAGATTTCGACAAAGCGGTCGCCATCCTGCCCGGCGCTGCCCGGCGGACCGCCGCCAACGGTCGGGCCGTGGTCGAAAAATATCTCGGTGCAGGGGCCGCACGGACCGGTCGCACCCATCATCCAGAAATTGTCGTTGGTCGGAATTCGGATGATCCGTGCTTCCGGCAATCCGCCGACTTTTTTCCACAGCGACGCCGCCTCGTCGTCGCTATGAAAGACGGTCACGGTCAAGCGGTTGGGGTCGATGCCAAAATTCTTGGTCAACAGGTCCCAGGCAAAGG
>JAYTCN010000232.1:0-1704 GCA_043736475.1 Paracoccaceae bacterium | reverse complement strand
CAAAGTAAGGCAGCAAAGACTTACTTGAATGCCGAATGTCCCTCCATTTCAGATCGCAGAAAAACCGATGACCAGACCAAATCACTCCGATGCCTTGGACCTTGCTGCGCTGATCACCAAGGGAGAAATTTCGGTCCGAGAGGCGACCGAGGCCGCTATTGTCTCCATCGAAAAGCAAAACCCGCTGTTGAACGCAGTTGTGGCGAAACGATTTGATGCGGCGCGGGCCGAAGCAGATGCCATGGATCAGCGCCGTCCGGAACAAGCGGGGCCGCTTTGGGGTGTGCCGTTCCTGCTGAAGGACGTAAACCTTTACTCATCGGTGCTGCCCACGCGTTTTGCCTCACGGTTTTTCGCAACAGCCAAGCCAAAAGGCGACAGCACCATGGTGCGGCGCTGGCGGGCTGGCGGGCTTGTGGTTCTGGGTACGACGAATACCCCGGAATTTGCCGGGGATTTCACCACCGAGCCTCTGGCCTACGGGCCATGCCGGAACCCGTGGGATGTAAAGGTGACAGTGGGCGGGTCCAGCGGCGGCGCTGGAGCTGCGGTGGCCAGTGGGATGGTGCCCATCGCGCATGGAACTGACCTTGGCGGGTCGATCCGAATCCCTGCCGCCTGTTGCGGCGTGTACGGGTTCAAACCCTCGGTCGGGTTGAATCCGCTGGGACCATGGTGGGACGAAATCGCGGGCGGCCTTGACGCGGACCACGTGCTGACACGCACTGTTCGCGACAGCGCGGCTGCGCTTGATCTGACGGCAGGCCCGGCTCAGGGCACGCGGATTGGACGTGAACCGCACGCGGGTGGCTACCTCGCGGCATTAGAAGGTACAATTGCGCCCTTGCGCATTGGGCTTTGCACCAAGGATGCGCATGGCCGGTCTGCCGGTGCCGCGCAGGTGGCCGCAGCCAAAAAGGTGGCGCTGATGCTCGAATCGATGGGGCATGTTGTGCTGCCCTACGCTTTTCCGATCGAAGCACAATCCGGCCCTTGGTTCGACTCGCTCTGGATCGTGGAGGTGCTGCATTTGGTGGAAGGACGTGCGCGTGAGCTTGGGCGCCAACCAGAACATGATGAGCTAGAACCAATGACATGGGCCTTTTTGGACCGTGCAAAGCAGCTTTCAGCGCTTGATCTGCTTGACGCCCGCATAAAAATGACAGCGGTGGCGCAGGCGATCGGGCATTCGATGGAAGGGATTGACCTTGTTCTGACCCCCGCATTGAGTGAAGATCCCGCGCCACTGGACAGTTTGACATATGCGGCTTGCGGCTCAGACATTGGTCGATGGGTTGAGCGCGGTTACAGTTTTGCGCCGTTTGCGGTGCCTGCAAACTTGGCCGGGCAACCGTCTGCCGTGTTGCCAATTTCTCTTACCGATACCGGATTGCCCGTCGCAGTGCAAATCACTGGTCGGCCAGGCGATGATGCGCTTGTCTTGCGTGTGTCTAACGCACTCGAAGACGCGATCGGCTGGACAGGATTACCGCTCTGATCCGATGGAAGCGGTATGTCATCACCATGATCACCACCCGAAGGCTTGTCGGCAACAAATCCATCAAAACACTCGCTTCCAACCTCGCCGCTGCCGCTTGACCTCGGTTGGTTGGCGGCATCACGGGCGGCTTGTCGGGCGGTACTGCCGTCACGCCCAATGCGGCAGGCGGCGTCTACAGCGGCCCCGGCATTTCGGCTTATTCC
>JAYTCN010000231.1:0-1704 GCA_043736475.1 Paracoccaceae bacterium | reverse complement strand
AGGCCGAACCCGCGTTGCTTGCGGCGCAGCAACGCCTTGTCGACCTGCAGCAAACCCGCGGCGTTCTGTCATCTGATGTCGAATTTTCTTCGCAAATGTCGATCATAAACTCGATGGAACTCGATCTTGAAAACAAGAAGCTTGAACGCGAGGAAATTCTTTCCAACCCGCGGCCAAATCCGACGAGATCGGAATTGAATCAGGCCGAAATCGACCGGCTGCAGAATCGCGTCGGCGAACTTCGCGCCCAATTGACCGATAATTCGGAAACTTCGGCGTCGTTGGCCAAGATCGCGGGCGAACTGCGTCTTGCCGAAACCGAAGTTGGCACCCGGCAACTTTTGCTCCAGCAGGCGGTAACCCAAATGGAAAACGCCCGCACCGAAGCAAACCGTCAGGTCCGCTATCTGGCGATGGGCGTCACACCGGTTGCACCCGATGTACCGACCCTGCCGCGCAGTTTCGAAAATACGGCGCTGTCTTTTGTGATTTTCGCCGGGCTGTATTTGCTGGCGTCATTGACCGTCTCGATTCTTCGTGAACAGGTCAGTGTCTGATGACGCAAGCCAGGATCATCCAGATCGGCAAGGTTGCGGTTGGCAACAATCTTCCGCTGACCCTGATTGCCGGGCCATGCCAACTCGAAACCCTCGACCATGCGCTGATGATTGGTGCGACGATGGCTGAAATCTGTTCCCGTCATGGTGCCGGGTTCATTTTCAAGGCCTCCTACGACAAGGCCAACCGCTCGTCTGCCGCCACCATCCGCGGGCTCGGCATCGACGCCGGTCTCGACATGCTGGCGCAGGTCAAGTCGCGTATCGGCTGCCCGGTGCTGACCGACATACACACCGCAGAGCAATGCCGCATCGCTGCACAGGTCGTCGATGTCCTGCAGATTCCCGCCTTTCTCTGCCGCCAGACCGATCTTTTGCTGGCGGCCGGCAACACCGGGGCGGCGGTCAACGTGAAAAAGGGCCAGTTCCTGGCACCTTGGGACATGCTGAACGTCGCCGCCAAGATCGCCTCGACCGGCAACGAGCGAATCCTGCTGTGCGAGCGTGGCACCAGCTTTGGCTATAACACCCTGGTCGCCGACATGCGCAGCCTGCCGCAAATGGCCGCCACCGGCTATCCGGTGGTGATGGACGCGACCCATTCGGTGCAGCAACCCGGCGGCATGGGCGGCTCCTCCGGCGGGCAGCGCGAATTTGCTCCGGTGATGGCGCGCGCCGCCGTCGCTATCGGCGTGGCGTCGGTGTTTATCGAAACCCACCAGGACCCCGACAACGCCCCATCCGACGGCCCCAACATGATTCCGCTCGACCAGATGGATGCGTTGATTGCCGATTTGATGGCCTTTGACCGGCTGGCCAAGCTGCGCCCGCTTGCGATCTGATCGCGGCCTTTCCCCTTGCAGGAACGCTGCCACGCCAGTATCAAACTCGCGGAATTGGGGAGTCGCCAAGCGGTAAGGCACCGGTTTTTGGTACCGGCATCCGAAGGTTCGAATCCTTCCTCCCCAGCCATACACAATCTAAGGTTGAGTAATAGCTGCACCAACTCCCTTTGGTCCCGACATATCCCAGCCTTGCCTCCACACTATTAGAGCAAATCCGCGTTTGACTGAATCTTTTTGAGGATTCCCTTGTCAGGCTGTTTGTGATCCGCTTTGCCTGCCGGATGAGGGGGCGGCGGGGATGG
>JAYTCN010000230.1:0-24188 GCA_043736475.1 Paracoccaceae bacterium | reverse complement strand
CGCTGGAATTGCAGCATGTTGACCGGAAAAAACAAGGGCCGCCCCGAAAGGCGGCCCTATTTACGGTCCAGACTCGTTAAAAACGGGTCAGTTCAAGCCAAGGAGATCTTCAACGGCTTCTTCAACTTCATCAGTTACGACTTTATTGGCTGCGGCTTCCAACAGGGTGCGTTCGATGGCCGGTCGTTCTGCCAATGCCGCTTCCAGTTCGGCCACATCGCCAGCCGCGCCTTCGTATGCCAGGGCCGCCGCAAGTTCGGCATCCAGTATGGCCAATTCTTCGGTGGTCGCGCCGGCCAAGAGAGCATCGGCGATCGCAATGTTGACTTCGCCGGAAGTCCGATCAGGCACATCCATCTCATCGAGAAGCGCCTGGGCCGCATCACGGTCTGCTTCCATTTCGCCCGTTTCCAATACGGCGTCGCGGAAAACTGCAATGCGACCGACACGGGAATTCGGGTTGGCGTGCAGCAACGCATTGGCTGAAGCATGTGCCGCGTTCAGCGCACCCAGCGCGGAATTGCCGTGACCATTGCCGCCGTTGGCCGATTTGTTTTGACCATTACCATTACCATTGCCGTTGCCGTTACCGTTACCGTTGTTCTTGTCATTCTTGGCAAAAGCAACGTCGGCTGACAGCATCATGGCGGAAATACTGACGGCCCCGGTAAGTGCAACACTGATGCAGACAGCTTTAACGAGACTCGATCGGGACAATTTCATTCAGACTTTCTCCTCTACTCGGCAAGCGCCAAGGTACAAAATTGAGTGGTCTGGCGCGGAGTACTCGGTGGGGGCTAAGTCTTGTCCACACCAGACCAATTCATCGATTCGCCGGGGTTCGGACGAACTTCGACTCGTCCCGGTTGACGCAATTAAACACGATCAAGCTTAATTGCGGCGGAATGCGCTATTCATGCCCTGTTCACGCAAATGAGTATATTTTGATTGGTATGGGGCCGGATTTCCTGGTCCGAAACTGTTTCGTATTGGTTGCTATGTTTAAGTGTTTCCCTCTTGTGTCCCTGCTAGTCACGCTGTCGGCGCTTCCGGCGGTGGCTGCTGAAGTGCGTGAATTGAGCCAAAATGAAATTCGCGACATTGTGGCAACCGGCCAGTCGAAGGATCTCGGCGCATTAATGGCGATCGTCGGACAAAACATCGCCGGTGAACTGGTTGATGTTCGAAGCTTTGAAGCGGGGGACATCTTTTTCCAGATGACGGTTTTGCTGAGTGATGGGTCGCTTGTTACAGTTATTATCAATGGCCGCACCGGTGCCCTATTGCCGAGCAACTCGGAAGAGGCCAAAGTCGTCCGCGCTGCCGCCAAGGCAAATGGGCGGAACGGCGGCGGCTCCGCCAACTCAAACGCCGGCGGCAATGGGAACGGAAATTCGGGTGGCAACGGAAATGGCAATTCTGGCGGTAACGGCAACGGTAAGAACAACTAGCCGTTCTTCATTTTTCCTTCGCAATTGTTGATCCTCCATGCGCATCCTTCTCGTCGAAGATGAACTTGTTCTGTGCGATCAAATTCGCCAGGTCCTGCAGTCGGAAGGCCGCGTGGTCGACGTCGCCCATGACGGCGAAGAGGGCGGTTTTCTTGGCGAGACCGAACCCTACGATGCCATAATATTGGATATCGGACTGCCCAAGCGCGATGGGCTTTCAGTATTGAAATCCTGGCGCGCGCAAGAAATCAAGACTCCGGTCTTGGTTCTTACTGCTCGCGGCGGCTGGTCCGAGCGGGTTGACGGTCTCGATGCCGGGGCCGACGACTATCTGGTCAAACCCTTTCACATGGCGGAGCTATCGGCGCGCTTGAGAGCGCTGATTCGCCGGCAGGCGGGGCGGGCAACTTCTGTTTTTGAACGTGGCGATTTCAGTTTCGACCTCCGCACCAACCAGGCAAAAGTGGCCGGATTTCCAGTGATACTGACGGCACAAGAGGTCATGGTTCTTGCCTATTTGATAAACCATGCCGGTCGTATGATTTCGCGCACGGAGCTTTCCGAGCACGTTTACGCTTATGACGGCGACAGGGATTCCAACACCATTGCGGTCTTTATCGCCCGCTTGCGCAAAAAGCTTGGCGCGGAATTGATCCACACGGAGCGCGGGCGTGGTTACATGGTGGCCGAAGCGTGAGTCACTCACTTCGACGCCGGGCAATCCTCGGCGGGTTGGTTTGGGCGGCATTCGCGTTTGTTGGCGCAGGCGTCATTTTATACCGCGTCATGGACTCGGTCGTTGTAAGCCGGTTTGACCAGAACCTGTCGGAAACTTTGCTGCTGTTGACAGCAGGTATTTCCAACGTCGGCGACGATTTCAGTCTTATTGAAAACTATATGGCCGATCCGGCGTACAGTCGGCCTTACTCCGGGCACTACTGGCAAGCGTTTGGCCCGAACGGCGAGATTCTGAACTCTCGCTCGCTTTTTGACGTGCTGCTTAACACCGAGCCGGTATCGCTTGGAACCGAGAGCTATTGGCAGGGCGAGGGGCCGGAGTCGAATGTCCGCGGCTTATCCCGGTCTATCACATTTGAGGATTCCGGGGTCTGGCAAGTGACTGTCGCCGAGTCCCTTTCGGAACTCAATGCTGAGCGCGCTCGGATCAGGACAAGCCTTACGCTCGCTTTCGGGGTTCTCGGCGCTCTTGGGGTCGTTGCCGCCGCACTGTTGACGTCCTTTTCGCTTCAACCGCTGAACCGGCTGCGCCAAGACGTTACCAACCGCTGGAATTCCGGCAAGCGTTTGGTGCCGGAAGATTATCCCGAAGAGGTTTCGCCGCTTATCGTTGATCTGAATGACGTGCTGGATAGAAACGCCGGAATTCTGGACCGCGCCAGAAGGCGGGCCGCCGACATGGCGCATGCGCTGAACACCCCGGTCGCAATCATGCGGAATGAATTATCCGCGCTGGACACCTCGGGTATTAGCACGACCCGCGCAACCGAAGCTCTGGAACGGATCGAATCGCAAATCGCCCGCTCGCTTACCCGCATTCGGGCGGCCAATTCAGGTGAAAACGCCGGTGTCTCGGTACCCATCGGCGCGTCCCTGGAGCGACTTGGCCGAGCATTTCACCGTTTGATTGAAGGGACTGGCAAGAACTTGATCGTTGCATGCGATTCCCGTTTCGAGGTGTTCATGGATCGTGACGATTTGGAGGAAGCGCTCGGCAACATCATCGACAACGGATTCAAATGGTGTCGGTCGTCGGTACGCGTGACCGCGTCGGCAGCAGAAAAGGCCATCCGGATAATCGTCGAGGATGATGGTCCGGGAATTCCGGAGGATGGGCACCGCGAAGCATTGCGGGCTGGTGGCCGACTGGACCACGCTGCGCCGGGGACAGGCCTGGGACTTGCAATCGTGTCGGACCTTGCGCAAGCCTACGGAGGTACGCTTGAACTTGACCGCTCACCGGATTTTCAAGGCCTGCATGCATCGCTGACCCTGCCGGGTCGCGTCCGCGGCGAATTGGCATTGCATTGAATTCCGCAATCCGACGCTGTTGACCCTGAGTTCCGATGCGCGTAACGCGCTTTCAATCATTATCGCTGAGGTAAAAATGAATAACTGGTGGCGTGGCGCGGTAACTTATCAAATCTACCCGCGCTCGTTTCAGGATTCGAACGGTGATGGGATAGGTGATCTTCCCGGCATTACATCGCGTCTGGACTACGTTGCCGACCTTGGCGTCGATGCAATCTGGTTGTCGCCGATTTTCACATCGCCCATGGCCGACATGGGGTATGACGTGTCTGACTACACGGACATCGACCCGCTCTTCGGAACCTTGGCCGATTTCGACACCTTGATGGCCAAGGCGCATGAATTGGGCCTGAAGGTTATCGTTGACCAAGTAATTTCGCACACGTCGGACAAGCACCTTTGGTTTTTGGAAAGCCGGTCCTCAAAGGATAATTCCAAAGCCGATTGGTATGTTTGGGCTGAAGCAAAACCGGACGGCACGCCGCCAACAAACTGGTTGTCGGCCTTTGGCGGACCGGCCTGGGAATGGGATACGACGCGGCGCCAGTATTATTTGCACAACTTTTTGGCCTCGCAACCTGATCTGAATTTCCACAATTTCGCGGTTCAGGATGCCCTGCTCGACACAATGCGCTTCTGGTTGAAACGCGGTGTTGACGGATTCCGCCTCGATACGGTGAACTACTACTTCCACGACAAGATGCTGCGTGACAACCCTCCGCACGAGCGGGCCGACCCACGCCCGGAAGTTAACCCGATCGAGATGCAGTACCATATGTTCTCGAAGAACCGGCCAGAAAACCTGGCGTTCCTGGAACGGTTTCGCGCTTTGCTGGACGAATTTCCAGAGCGGACCAGCGTGGGTGAATTGGGCGACAGTCAGCGCGCGACCGAATTGATGGCGCAATACACCAAAGGCGAAAAGCGCCTCCACTCGGCCTATTCGTTTGACATGTTGGGTCCCAATTTTTCGGCCGGATATTTACGGTCACGAATCGAGGGGTTTTTTGATGCGGCTCCCGATGCCTGGCCGGGATGGAGTTTTTCCAATCATGACGTCATGCGGCATTTGACGCGCTGGAAAGACCATGCCGTCGATCAGGCGGAATTGGCAAAACTGTCCGCTGCATTGCTCTTGTCGTTCGAAGGTTCAATTTACCTCTACCAGGGTGAAGAACTTGGATTGGCCGAGACCGATATCGAGTATCACGAGCTCACTGATCCGCCGGGCTTCAAGTTTTGGCCAGAATATAAAGGCCGTGACGGTTGCCGAACACCCATGGTCTGGACCGGAGGAAACGATTACGCCGGTTTCAGCACGGCCAAGCCGTGGCTGCCGGTCAAGGCACCGCAAGCCAAATTGAACGTGGAAAGCCAGACCGGCAAATTCGGTTCGGTTCTGGAGTTCTATCGGCAGATGTTGGCGTATCGCAAATCACGACAAGACCTGACAAGTGGCAAGACCCGTTTTTTTGACACTGCGGAACCGATTTTGGCGTTCCAACGGGGCACGGCCAACAAAAGTTTGGTCGCGATCTTCAATCTGTCCAAGGCGAACTGCCGAATCTCGGTAACGGGATGCGCCGTTGGCAAGGGTCCGGGACAGGCAGCCAAGTTGATCGATGGCGTTTTAGAATTAGGGCCAAACGGGTTTGCCCTGCTTGATTGTTTGGCGGTGCCGAACGTCACTTATACCGGTTAAGGCACCCAACCGTTGGTGATTGCTTGAATTGCAGAGCGAACACCGGACTTGTTTGCCAAGCGCCAAATTCCGCCCAGATCAGCGCGGAATTTTTCGTTGGACGCAAGTGACCGCTGGAATATCGAGTCAATTTCCAACGCCGCGCCGACTTTATCTTCAAGTGTTCGGGCCGACTCCATTGCCCTGATCAATGGCAAGGCCAACGGATCGTTGACCCCGAGATCCTGGCCCATTTCACCCTTTCCGGCGCAGTATTTCAGGAAAGCGACCACGCTGAGGCATAGTCCGGGGCAAATTCGGCCACCGGCGAAATTATCCTCGATGGAAACGAGTATCCGCTGCGGCAGTTTTTGCGAGCTATCGGTCGCAATCTGAACAAGGCGATGGCGGATGTTTGGATTTGCATAACGAACAAACAGGGTCGCGGCGTATTGGTGCAAGTCAGTACCAGCTGGAGCAGCAATTATCGGGATAATTTCGTTGCGCCAGATGCTGTGAACGAACCGGGAAAGATCGGGATCGCTTACTGAATCGTAAATGGTTTCCATGCCCAAAAGGCCACCCAACCAAGCCAGCGTTGAATGGGTTCCGTTGAGCATCCGCAGTTTCATCGTCTCAAAAGGCGCAACATCATCGACCATTTGAACGCCGACTTTTGCCCAGTCCGGTCTGATCTGATCGACGAAATCATCTTCGATCACCCATTGGCGGAATGGCTCAGCGACAACGAGGCCAGCGTCGCTTTTGCCGGTAAGTTTTCGGAATTCATCCCGGTCCGACTCGCTGGTTGCCGGAACGATTCTGTCGACCATGCTGGACGGAAACCGCCCGTATCTGGTTATCCAGGTTTCCAGTCCGGGTTCCTTGAGCGCTGCAAACTGCTGGACAATCGATTGGGTCAATCTGCCGTTGGACACGAGATTGTCGCAACTCAGGACCGTGAAAGCAGGCATGCCCTTTGCCCGTCTCAGCGACAGTGCCCGCACGATCAGTCCCGGCGCCGTTGTTGGCCGCGAAGACACAAGGTCATGCTGAATGCCGGGATGGGACAGATCCAAATTTCCCGAGGAAGCGACGCGACAATAGCCTTTCTCGGTGATCGTCAGAGTAACGATCCTGGTTTCATCAGCTGTCAAAGAAGCGATGACATCATCGTACTCATC
Organism: Paracoccaceae bacterium; assembly: GCA_043736475.1. Taxonomy (GTDB): domain Bacteria; phylum Pseudomonadota; class Alphaproteobacteria; order Rhodobacterales; family Rhodobacteraceae; genus JANMOK01. The sequence continues at coordinate 17,823 of JAYTCN010000230.1, read as the reverse complement.
GCCAGCGTAAATCACACGATCAATGATTGTTATGTGTTCAAAGGATGATTTGGTGTCGTGTTTCAGCATGACATTGTAGGTGAAACCGCCGGGTCGCAACTTCTCGCGTGCGCTTGGCGAGTTCAGACTTATGCCGGTTATGGACCAATTTTCTCCGGATTCCAGGACCGCCTGTTGGACATAGATTGCGCCGTGGGCACGAAAAAATGCGCCCAAACCCAGGTGCACTATTCTACGGGGATTATCCGATTCCGGGGAATTGTTTGTTTTGATTTGGTTCGCCATGATGGCACTCTGGCACACTAACACGAAAATTCGGAGCGTCGACATTGGCATCAAGATTGGACGACGCTGCGCGGGCCGGCTGGTTGTACTATGTGGCGGGTCGCACGCAAGATGAGATCGCGGCTGCAATGAGCATTTCGCGACAATCGGCACAGAGGCTGGTTTCGCTGGCGGTCAGCGAGCGGCTGGTCAAGGTTCGGCTGGACCATCCGATTGCGCAATGTCTGGAACTGGCGGCGAATTTGAAGGCGAAGTTCGGGCTGAAATTCTCCGAGATCGTGCCCAGCGACCCGATGACCTATGCAGCCGCCGTGGGCATTGCCGAAGCGGGCGCGGTGGAAATTGAACGTTGGTTGCGCTCGCCCGAGGCGATTGTGATGGCGATCGGCACCGGGCGGACATTGAAAGCGGCGGTCGATCAATTACCCAACATGTCATGCCCGCAGCACAAGATCGTGTCGCTGACCGGGAATATCGGGCCCGATGGCTCAGCGGCGTATTATAACGTGATTTTCTCGATGGCCGAGCAGGTGCAGGCGCGGCATTTTCCGATGCTGCTGCCGGTCTATGTATCGAGCCAAAAAGAGCGGGACATTTTGCACCAGCAGCCGATGATCCGAAATTCGATTGCGCTGGCCAAAGCAGCGGACGTGGTTTTTGTCGGCATCGGTGACGTGGGTCTGGACGCGCCTTTATGTGTGGACGGTTTTGTCAGTCGGGGCGAAATGGCCAAATTGGTGGCTGATGGGGCGATTGGCGAGATCTGCGGCTGGCTGTTTGATGCCAACGGGCATCTGCTTGATGGCAGCATAAATGCCCGGGTCGCGTCGGTGCCAATTCTGCGTGACAAAAGCGTGCCGGTGACCGCTTTGGCAATGGGACAGCACAAACATATCGCCATTCGTGCTGCTTTACGGTCGGGTTTGGTGAACGGGGTAATCACCGATGAGAGCGCGGCGCGATTCGCGCTGGATTCCTGATTTTCAGGGCCAAATCGCCTAAATCCGACGAAATCGCACTTTAACTGTGCCAATAGGTCGCAATTTTAGTTGACGGATGCGATTCTTTCAGCGATTATTTGCCCACAAACTTAGCAAATGCTCATCTTCCTGGGAGGAAACCAATGAAATTGAGGTCCGCATTCTTGGGTGCGGCGTCGGCGCTTATCTTGGCGTCGGTCGCTTCGGCCGAGACCACCATCACCGTCGCCACCGTGAACAACGGCGACATGATCCGCATGCAGGGTCTGATGGACGACTTTTATGCCAAGCACCCCGACATAAAGGTCGAATGGGTGACGCTGGAAGAAAACATCCTGCGCCAGAACATCACCAACGACATCGCCACCGGCGGCGGTCAGTATGACGTGATGACCATCGGCACCTACGAGGTTCCGATCTGGGGCAAGCAAGGCTGGCTGGTCAGCCTGAGCGATCTGCCTGCCGACTATGACATCGACGATCTGCTGCCGCCGATACGGGCCGGACTTTCGGTCGATGGCCAACTGCTGGCCTCGCCGTTCTACGGTGAATCGTCGTTCCTCAACTATCGCACCGACCTTGCCGAAGCTGCAGGGATCACAATCCCCGACGCGCCGACCTGGGACGACATCAAGGCTGCTGCGGCCGCCATGCATGATCCCGACAATGGTGTGTTCGGCATCTGCCTGCGCGGCAAGGCCGGCTGGGGCGAGAACACGGCGTTCATCACGACCATGGCGAACTCCTATGGCGCGCGGTGGTTCGACGAGAACTGGAAGCCGCAGTTCGACAGCCCGGAGTGGAAGGCGACCCTGACGGATTACGTCGAGATCCTGACCAAGTACGGCCCTCCCGGTGCCAGCGGCAACGGCTACAACGAAAACCTGACGCTGTCGCTGCAGGGCAAGTGCGCCATGCGCATGGACGCCACGGTTTCCGCGTCGGCGCTGACGGACCCGAAACAGTCGGAGTTTGCCGACAAGGTTGGTTTTGCTCTTGCGCCGGATGCAGGCAAAGGCAAGCGGGCCAACTGGCTCTGGGCATGGTCTCTGGCAATCCCGTCGTCTTCGGACGCGCCGGACGCGGCCAAAACCTTCATCAACTGGGCGACCAACAAGGACTATCTGGCCCTTGTCGCCTCGAAAGAAGGTTGGGCCGCCGCTCCTCCCGGAACGCGTAGCTCACTTTACGCGAACCCGGAATATGCAGCCCTGCCGTTTGCCAAGCTGACGATCGACAGCATCAACGCGGCTGATCCAAGCAACCCGTCGGCCCAGCCGGTACCTTACGTCGGCGTCCAATTCGTGGCGATCCCGGAATTTGCGGGTATCGGGACGAGCGTGGGTGAAATCTTCTCGGCGGCACTTGCCGGGCAGAAGACGGTGGATGACGCGCTGGTTGAAGCCCAGGCCCTGGTCACCGAAGAGATGACCGCTGCGGGCTACATCAAGTAACCAGTCTTCGGTCATGAAGATCGGGGACCGGCAAATGCCGGGCCGGTCCCCCCCGTATTTCCCAAAATGCGGGGGAGATCTGCACAGGCCGTCCTGCGTCCCCCAGCGGCTCGGCCCACCATACCGCCCCACATCCTGCCCGCCTGAACCAGAACCCGGAGGCGCCCGTGGCCACCCAATCATCCCGCACCGCCGCTCGCCTGATGGTCGCCCCCTCGGTCATCCTCCTGTTCATCTGGATGATCGTGCCCCTGGCCATGACGATCTGGTATTCGTTCCGCATCTATCGCCTCTTGTCGCCCGAGCGCAGCGGCTGGGCCGGCTTCAACCACTACACCTGGTTTTTCAACTCGCCGGATTTCTGGCTGGCCATTTCCAATACCCTCTTGCTGGTCGGCGGCGTGCTGGCCATCACCGTCATCTTTGGCGTCCTGATCGCCCTTCTGATCGACCAGCCGGTCTGGGGCCAGGGGCCCCTGCGTATCCTGGTTATTTCGCCCTTCTTCGTCATGCCGCCGGTTGCCGCCTCGATTTGGGAAAACCTGTTCATGCACCCCCAGAACGGCATGTTGGCGTCATTGGCGCAGGGAATGGGCATCGAGCCGATCCTGTTCATGGAAAGCTATCCGATGTCTTCGGTCATCTTCATTGTGTCCTGGGAATGGCTGCCCTTTGCCACCCTGATCCTGTTGACCGCCCTGCAATCGCTGTCCTCCGAACAATTGGAAGCCGCCGAGATGGACGGGGCCAGTGCGCTGAACCGCTTCCGCTTCATCGTGCTGCCCCACCTGACCCGGTCGATCACGGTCGTGATCCTGATCCAGTCGATCTTTCTTCTGGGCATCTTCGGCGAGATTTACACCACCACCCAGGGCGGACCTGGCTCCGCTTCCACCACCCTGCCTTACATGATCTACAAGCAGGCGCTGATCGCCAAGGATATCGGGCGTGCGGCCGCCGGCGGGATCATTGCTGTCATCCTTGCAAATATCGTTGCCTACTTCCTCATGCGCAGCATGGGCAAGAATCTAGACGCCTGAAAGACCGAGGTATCCCATGGCCCGCTCCGTCACACAGCGTCGCAAGTTGTTCTACACAGCCGCCGCCTGGTCCGTCGCCCTGCTGATCTTCTTTCCTGTCCTGTGGACCATCCTGACCAGCTTCAAGACCGAGGTCAGCGCCGTCGCCTCGCCGCCCGAACTGTTCACCGCCGACTGGACGCTGGAGAACTATGCCGAGGTCTGGGGCCGCTCGGACTATCCGCGATTCTTCTGGAATTCGGTCGTCATATCCGTCGGCTCGACGCTCCTTGGCATCCTGATCGCCATTCCCGCCGCCTGGTCGATGGCCTTCGCGCCCGGCAAGCGGACCAAGGACCTTCTGATGTGGATGCTCTCCACCAAGATGATGCCCGCCGCCGCCGTGCTGATCCCGATGTATCTGCTGTTTCAGCGCACCGGCCTTTTCGACACCCGCACCGGCCTTGTTCTGGCGCTGATGCTGATGAATCTGCCGGTGATTGTCTGGATGCTTTACACCTATTTCAAGGAAATTCCGGTCGAGATTCTGGAAGCCGCCCGCATGGACGGCGCCAGCCTCAAGAACGAGATCCTCTATGTCCTGACACCCATGGCCGTGCCGGGAATCGCCTCGACCATGCTGTTGAACATCATCCTCGCCTGGAACGAGGCGTTCTGGACCATCACCCTGACCACGGTGAACGCAGCCCCCCTGTCGGCCTTCATCGCCAGCTTCTCGGCACCACAGGGCCTGTTCTACGCCAAGCTTTCGGCGGCTTCGACGATGGCGATTGCGCCGATCCTGATCCTCGGCTGGTTCAGCCAGAAACAACTCGTCCGCGGCCTGACCTTTGGCGCGGTGAAATAGGGAAACGAAATGGGAAGCATACAACTTCGGGCCGTTTCCAAGGTTTTTGGCGAGCACGCGGTCATACCTTCGATTGACCTGGACATTGTTGACGGTGAATTCGTGGTCTTTGTTGGACCCTCGGGTTGCGGAAAATCCACGTTGTTGCGGCTGATTGCCGGGCTGGAAGACACGTCGGGCGGCACAATCCTGATCAACGGGAAAGACGCCACCGCCCTGCCCCCCGCCAAGCGCGGTCTGGCCATGGTGTTCCAATCCTATGCTTTGTATCCGCATATGTCGGTTCGCAAGAATATCGCTTTCCCGTTGAAAATGGCGGGCGAACCCCAATCGATGATCGACAAGAAGGTCAGCGAGGCGGCGAAGGTATTGAATCTGACTGACTATCTGGAGCGTCGTCCGGGCCAGCTTTCTGGTGGTCAACGTCAACGGGTGGCGATTGGCCGGGCGATTGTGCGCCAGCCCGATGCGTTTTTGTTCGACGAGCCGTTATCGAACCTTGATGCGGCACTGCGCGCGAACATGCGCCTGGAGATCAGCGAGCTGCATCACCAACTGAAGACGACGATGATCTATGTGACCCACGATCAGGTCGAGGCGATGACGATGGCCGACAAGATTGTGGTGCTGAACGCCGGTCGGATCGAGCAGGTTGGCAGCCCGATGGAGCTGTACAAGACCCCGCGCAACAAGTTTGTCGCCGGCTTCATCGGTTCGCCGAAAATGAACATCGTCGAGGGCGGCGTCGCGACTCAGATGAATGCCGCGTCAATCGGTGCCCGTCCGGAACATATCACATTATCAAAAGAAGGCGGCACTTGGCGCGGCGTGGTGAGTGTGGCCGAGCATTTGGGTTCTGACACATTCCTGCATATCAACACCGACGTTGGCTCGATGACGGTTCGGGCCGAAGGCGACGCTGTGTTCCAATATGGCGACGAGGTTGGACTGACGCCGATGCCGGACAAGATTCACCGGTTCGATGCAGCAGGACTGGCAATCAGATGAAACGTCTTGCCGGAAAGACCGCCATCATCACCGGATCGGCGCGCGGCATCGGACGCGCCCTTGCCGAAGCCTACGTCGCCGAAGGAGCAACCGTCGCTATCGCCGACATCAACCTGAAAGCGGCAACGCAGACTGCCGACGAGATCGGGACGTCAGCGTTCGCGGTCCATCTCGATGTTACCAGTCAGGACTCGATTGATGCCGCTGTCTCGTCCGTCGAAACTCGTACTGGCGGGATAGACGTTCTTGTTAATGGAGCGGCCCTGTTTGACCTCGCACCGATCGTGGAAATAACCCGCGAAAGTTTTGACCGGTTGTATGCCATCAATGTTGCCGGGACCCTGTTCACGTTGCAAGCGGTTGCCAAGTCAATGATCCGCCGCGGTAAGGGTGGCAAGATCATCAACATGGCCAGTCAGGCCGGGCGACGCGGCGAGGCGCTGGTTGCGGTTTATTGCTCGACCAAGGCGGCCACGATCAGTCTTACGCAATCGGCGGGTCTGGACCTGATCAAGCACGGCATCAATGTGAACGCCATCGCGCCGGGCGTGGTCGAAGGTGAACACTGGGATGGTGTCGACGCCATGTTCGCCAAATACGAGAATCTGCCGCTGGGTGAGAAGAAACGCCAGGTTAGCGCCAGCGTGCCTTTCGGTCGCATGGGAAGAGCAGAAGACCTGACCGGCATGGCGATTTTTCTGGCCAGCAGCGAGAGCGACTACGTGGTCGCGCAAACTTTCAACGTCGATGGCGGCCAGTGGATGAGCTGAGGGGCAAGGAACATAGAGAATGGCCACCAAACTTTCGCTCGAAAACTTGAAGGTCATCGCCATGCGGGCCGCCGTGCCCAACTATTCGCGTGGCGATTTGTCGGCCGGAATAATGCACTTCGGCATCGGCAATTTCCATCGGTCGCACCAAGCGGTCTATCTGGACGCGCTTTTCAACACCGGTCGTGACCACGACTGGGCCTTGATTGGCACCGGCGTGATGCCCAGCGACGAGTCAATGCGGGTCGCGCTTGCGCCACAGGATTATCTGACGACGGTTGTCGAACAAGAGGCCGCCTCGTCCAAGGCCCGCGTGACCGGCTCGATGATCGGGTTCATTCGACCCGGCGACACGGCGGCCGTGATCGATCGCTTGGCCGACCCGGCAATACGGATCGTTTCGCTTACGGTAACGGAAGGCGGCTATTTCATCGACCCCGCAAGGGGAAGTTTCAATCCTGACCATCCGGCCATGGTCTATGATGCGGCCAACCCGGAGTCACCCAAGACAACTTTTGGATTGATCCTGGCCGGATTGCGCGCTCGAAAGGCCAAGGAGATTGTCCCCTATACGGTCATGTCTTGCGACAATATTCCGCACAATGGCCATGTTACCAAAAGCGCCGTCGCCGGACTGGCCGAAAGAATTGAACCGGAGCTTGCTGACTGGGTACGTCGGAACGTTGCATTCCCGAATGGCATGGTCGACCGCATTACGCCGGCGACTGGCGATCGTGAGCGCGGTCTTTGCGCAGACAATTTTGGTATCGACGACTCTTGGCCGGTATTTTGCGAGGATTTCAGTCAATGGGTACTGGAAGATAACTTCCCGGCTGGACGTCCGGCTCTGGAAAATGTCGGCGTTCAATTTGTGCCAGACGTTACGCCTTACGAACACATGAAGATTCGCATTCTGAACGGCGGTCACGCAGTTATTGCCTACTCGGCGGGACTATTGGACATCCATTTCGTGCACGAAGCCATGGAAAATCCGTTGGTTCGGGCCTTTTTGGCCAAAGTCGAAACCGACGAAATCATCCCGACCGTACCGCCGGTTCCTGATACTGACATTGCCGCCTATTTCAGTTTGATCGAAAGGCGTTTTTCTAATCCCAAGATCGGTGACACGATCCGCCGCCTGTGTCTCGACGGGTCAAATCGACAGCCAAAATTCATTTTGCCTCCAGCGCTTGAACGAATTCAGGCGGGAAAACCAACGACAGGGCTGGCTTTGGAATCGGCACTGTGGTGTCGATACTGTTTCGGAGTAACCGACACCGGAACTACTATCGAAGCCAACGATCCTTCGTGGGACCGCTTGCAGACCTTGGCCCAAAAAGCCAAGTCCGATCCGCTTGCCTGGCTATCGATGGAAGACATTTACGGAGCGGTCGGCAAATCCGATGATTTCAGGGCAGCTTTTGCCCGTGCCTTGAAATCATTGTGGGGGCATGGCACGGAGGAGACGCTCAAGCGTTATCTGTCCAATTCGTTGTAGGAACCCTTGCGACCCGATCTGGTAATTTTCGACTGCGACGGTGTTTTGGTTGACAGCGAACCGATTTCGGTCGCCGTGCTGATCGATACTGTGGCCAAAGCGGGCATCAAACTGGCTCCGGAAACGGTTTACGATCGTTTTTTGGGCAAGAGCATGACGAGCATTTGCGAAACACTGAGCGAGGAATTCGCCGTTGATTTGGCCGAAGCTCATCTTGCCGACCTGCGCCGCGAACTTTTTGCCCGATTTCGTCGTGAACTTCGTCCGGTTTTCGGAGTGGCAGAAGTGCTGGAAAACTTGGGTATAGAGCGCTGTGTTGCCTCCTCCAGTCAGCCGGACAGGATCCGCCTCTCACTGGAAATAACCGGTCTGCTTGGCGGTGCCGGGCCGGATATTTTCAGTGCCGCCATGGTCGAGCGTGGAAAGCCCGCTCCAGACCTGTTCCTATATGCAGCTGAGCAGATGGCGGTGGATCCGTCGCGCTGCGTGGTAATCGAGGACAGTCCGCCAGGCATTCGCGCCGCCAAGGCGGCCGGTATGAAGGTGTTTGCGTTCCAGGGAGCATCACACGGCGGCTTGCCAAGACTGCAAGCAGCGATCGCCGAATTATCACCAGACGAGACCTTCGACGACATGGCGAAATTGCCCGAATTGCTGCGGCACGCGATGCCGGCGCCGAAACGGCGGAGATCGCTGAAAGGTCCACTGATCTTCGCCGTCGACGTTGGGACGGCCAGCGCGAGAGCAGGAATTTTCGATACGAACGGCACGATGTTGGGGCGCTCGGCACATTCGATTGAAATCAATCGACGTGGCAGTGATCAGGCCGAACACAACTCCGAAAACATATGGCTGCAGGTTTGTGCTGCTGTGCAAACTGCGACGACTGAACTCGGCGTTGACCCGACTTTGATAAAAGCCATCGGTTTTGATGCCACCTGTTCTTTGGTTGTCAGGGGCAGGGGTGGCCAGCAATTGCCGGTCAGTCTTGACGGTGACCCGCAGTGGGACACCCTCGCGTGGCACGACCATCGCGCCATCAATGAAGCCGACGACTGCACTTTGACAGGCGCGGACCTCCTTGACTTTGTCGGATCGACAGTTTCGCCCGAATTGCAGATTCCGAAACTCATGTGGCTCAAAAAAAATGTGCCAGATACCTGGGCCAAAAGCGCGGCGATCTTTGATCTGGCAGATTTCCTGACTTGGAAGTCGACAGGCTCAACCGCGCGATCACAGGGTCCGCTATCGAGTAAATGGATGTTTATGGCGCACGATCACGAACCTTGGCGTGGTGATTTCTTCGCCAAAATAGGCTTGGAAGATTGGCGGGAACGCGCGGCGTTGCCGGCAACGGCTGTTCCAACTGGCAAAGCGATCGGCAGAATTTCAAGCTTCGCCGCCGCGCAACTTGGCTTGTCGGAAGGCTGCATCGTCGCGAGCGGTTTGATCGACGCTCACGCCGGCACCCTGGGATTGATCGGGGCGATGGCAGGGCGACCGCAGGAGCTGGAACGTAATCTGGCTTTGGTGGCAGGAACGTCAAATTGCGTGGCGACACTTTCGACCACGCCGCGCCGATTTGCCGGTGTTTGGGGGCCATACTTTGGTGCCGCCTTGAACGGCTGGTGGCTGAGCGAGGCAGGTCAGTCAGCAACAGGTGCGCTGCTCGACCACATGATCCGTCTGCACGGCGCCGGTGGCGAACCAAGTGAGGCGATGCACCGGCGGATCGTTGCACGGGTGCGCGAACTGCGTGCGATGGAGGGCAGCGACTTGGCGGCGAGACTCCACATACTGCCGGACTTTCACGGAAATCGTTCGCCCGGTTCAAACCCGCGTGCCCGTGGCTCGGTAAGCGGGCTGAATCTGGACGCTTCGTTTGATGGACTTTGCCGTCTGTATTGGCGGACTTGCGTCGGCATCGCTTTGGGGGTGCGCCACATGGTCGAAAAGATCGTCGATAACGATCATCAGTACGATGCAATTTTCATGGCCGGAGGTCACACGCGGAATCCATTGCTTTTGGAAATCTATCGGGATTCAGTTGGGTTACCACTGGCGACCCTGCCGGGCACCGACGCAGTCTTGCTCGGTACAGCAATGAATGCTGCTGCTGCGGCAAAATTGCATCCGTCGATCGAGATTGCGGCACAATTGATGTGTCAGCCCAGCAAACTACATCAACCTGACCCGAAATCGAAATCCAGGGTCGCCCGTGATTACGCAATATTCCTCGAAATGATCGAACAGCGCACCGTGCTGGAGAAGATGCAATCCGTTTAGCTGTCTTGGGCCAGTTTTAGCAAGTAGAGTCCATAATCTGTCTTCAAAAATGGTTTCGCCAAATCCAGTAAATCTTGTCTGGTGATCCAGCCTTTGGCGTAAGCCACTTCTTCGGGACAGCCGATCTTGAGTCCCTGCCTTTTCTCGATTGTACGCACGAATTCACCCGCTTCGATCAGGCTGTCGTGCGTGCCTGTATCAAGCCAGCCATAGCCGCGCCCCAACAGTTGGACGCGCAAAGCGGCGTCGGCAAGATAGGATTCCAGCAGAGTTGTGATTTCCAGCTCGCCCCGCTCGGACGGCATGATGCTTTTGGCGCGGTTCGAAGCAGTTGAATCAAGAAAATACAGGCCCGTCACCGCGAAATTTGACGCCGGCTTTTTCGGTTTTTCGACAATTGAACTGACCTTGCCTTCACCGTCAAAACCGACAACGCCATAGCGCTGCGGATCGGCCACCTGATAGCCAAAGACAGTTCCGCCTTCGACCGCAGCATCCGCCGCCTGAACCAACTCCTGCAGCCCGTGGCCGAAAAAGACATTGTCTCCAAGAATCATGGCCGACGGGGCGCCCGCAAGGAATTCCTCGGCCAAAAGGTAGGCTTGTGCCAATCCATCGGGGCGCGCTTGGATTACCCAGGTAAGATGCAGACCCCATTTCTCGCCATTACCCAACAATGCCTGGAACTGGCGTTGATCATCCGGCGTCGTGATAATTGCGATCTCACGGATACCGGCCAGCATCAGGACGGTTAGCGGGTAATAGATCATCGGCTTGTCATACAGCGGCAGAAGTTGCTTTGAGACGGCAAGCGTGATCGGGTAAAGGCGCGTGCCCGAGCCTCCCGCCAGAATAATGCCTTTTCGCCGTTTCATGCCATTTCTCCCAATTCTTGCAGAACGTGGGTCAGCCCGATTTTCCAATCCGGCCGCACAATTCCAAAGTCTGCCAGAATACGTTCGCAATCCAGTCGCGAATTCAATGGCCGGAGGGCCGGCATTGGATATTCCGATGACGAAATACCGGTAACTTTCGTCTTGAGACTGGCCTGGCTGATTATTTCCGAAGCGAATTTTCTCCAGCTCGCATCGGGACTTCCTGCATAATGGTAAACGCCAAGCCGGGCTGTTGTCGAAATCATCTGCTCGGCCATCCGGATCAGTGTTTTGGCAATGTCAGCGGCGGAAGTGGGCCCTCCGACTTGGTCGTCGACAACGTTCAAAACCGAGCGTTCTTTGCCCAATCTTAAGATGGTTTTCACGAAGTTGCTGCCGTGAGCCGAAAAAACCCATGATGTCCGCAGGATGGCAGCGCGCGCTCCGGACGCAAGGATTTCAGCTTCGCCCAGCAGCTTCGTCTGACCGTAGACGTTGATCGGTCCTGTGCCGTCGCCGGTTTTCCACGGCTCATTGCCGCTGCCGTTGAATACATAGTCGGTCGAGACGTGCAAAAATGGCAACCCGCGTTCACGCGCGGCCCGCGCCATAGTTCCGGGGGCAGCAGCGTTTAGCAAGTGTGCAATTTCCGGTTCGGATTCGGCCCGATCCACTGCGGTATAGGCGGCAGCGTTCAAAATGATGTCGGCATCACAACGCCGCACGAGACTGGCGCATGCCGAGGGGTCGGCCAGATCGGCCGCGGTTCTGTCCAGTGCCAAGATTTCGTGACCGCCCGCATGGCGCAAAACTTCACGTGATATTTGCCCGGTCTTTCCGAACATCAATATCTTCAACGGATCATTCCCATTCGCTTGCCGGTCTCATGCTTTGATAGCATTGGGCGCCACCAGTCTTCGTTTTCCAGATACCAATTGACGGTTTTTTGCAGGCCCTGCTCAAGCGTCACCGAAGGCCGCCAGCCCAGTTCGTCACGAATCCGCGTGGGGTCGATCGCATATCGTTTGTCATGTCCGGGCCGATCAGCGACGAAAGTAATTAGACGATCATGCGGCGCGCCCGATGGCCTCGCCCGGTCGAGCGCGGCGCAGATCGTGCGAACCAAGTCGATATTCCGTGCCTCGTTCTCACCGCCAATATTGTAGGTTCGCCCGATTTGGCCCCGCGAGACGACAGTTAACAGCGCGACTGCATGATCTTCGACATAGAGCCAGTCACGGATATTTTTCCCGTCGCCGTACACGGGGATCGGCCTACCGGACAAGGCACTGATAATGGCGAGGGGAATCAATTTTTCCGGAAAGTGGAAGGGGCCGTAATTGTTGGAGCAATTGGTGATAATGACGGGAAGCCCATATGTCTCGCCCCAGGCACGGACAAGATGATCGGACGCTGCTTTGGAAGACGAGTAGGGCGAACTGGGCGCGTAGGGTGTTTCTTCAGTGAATTTTCCGGTAGAGCCAAGCGAGCCAAAGACTTCATCCGTCGAAATGTGGTGAAACCGGAAGGCCGATCGATCAATCAAGCTGTCTTGATACGCTCGGGCCGATTCGAGCAGGTTGTAGGTGCCGTTGATATTCGTTTCGATGAACGCCGACGGTCCATCTATCGAACGGTCAACATGCGATTCGGCAGCCAGATGCATGACGGCGTCTGGCTGGTGTTGCGAAAATACATGACCGAGGGCTTCGCGGTCCCGGATATCGCCGCGAACGAACGTGTATCGGGGAGAGTTGGTTACCGATGCAACATTTGCCAGGTTGGCGGCATATGTCAGTGCGTCCAGATTTATGACTGCATGCCCATCCCTGATTGCCTGCCGCACAACGGCCGAACCGATGAACCCGGCACCGCCGGTTACCAAAATCTTCACGACGTCAACCGGTACGTGAACGGCGAAACAAAATCGGCAAACGACGGCGACTTCGCGTCTTTGACCGACAAGACTGGCTTCACCCCGCCCAGACCCCAATCAATTGCCAATACTGGATCATCAAAACGGATCGATCCGTCACATTCCGGCGCGTAAATGTCCGTTACTTTATAGGCTACCTCAGTTTGCGATTCCAGGGTGGCAAATCCATGCAGAAAGCCTTTGGGAACAAGCAGTTGCTTGCCGTTGCCTGCTGTCAATTCTTCGGAAATCCAGTGTGCGAAAGTGGGTGATCCGACCCTGATGTCGACTGCGACATCAATAATTCGCCCGCGTAACACGCGCACAAGTTTGTCCTGCGCCCGCGGATGGCTTTGATAGTGCAGTCCGCGAACAGTTCCTGCGTCTCGCGAAAATGAATGATTGTCTTGCACGAAATCATAATGGAGCCCCGCCGCCGCGAACATCGCGCGGTTCCAGGTTTCCGCGAAGAATCCTCGATCATCCGAAAACCTTGTCGGTGTCAAAACCAGCACACCATCAAGCGCGGTCTTGCTAATTTCCATCTCTGATTCCTGGCAGGCAATTGTTGAATACGGAGCCTAATTGGTCCGGAACTTGACGTCTAGCGACGGTCATCGACCGAAATGTGGCACCTTGAACTTTCGACCTTCTTGGATGCATCGGACGGCGATCCAAGACGTTTGAACCCCTGCCTATCATTGTCTCTTCCTAACCGGTTGAAAAGCGGGCATATTACGTCTTCAGAATCTTAGGTGGGTGGGAGTTTCGCGATGCGTAAAATCGTTATTGCCATTTTGGCGGTCCTCGTGGCCGGTTCGGCAAATGCTCAGGCGGTCTATCAAATCCGCCCAGGTGACACTTTGGAAATCTCCGTTTTGGAGGATGCGAATCTAAACCGACAAGTTTTGGTTCGTCCGGACGGGCGGATTTCTGTTCCGCTTGTTGGCGACATCGTCGCAGCCGGCCAATCGCCTGAGGAACTTACTGCGGCAATCACAGCAGGTCTTGCACCGAACTTTTCGATTGCGCCGAATGTAAGCGTTGCACTTTCAAGCGTGGCGCCCCCTGTTGTCAGCAGTGGCGTGGTCGCAACAATAAGCGTTTTCATTCTTGGCGAAGTCAACAAGCCGGGCGCCTTCGAAATGGTACCGGGAACGACAATGCTGCAGGCCCTGTCAATTTCTGGCGGTCTCGGTCGTTTCGCTGCGTCCAAGCGAATTCAAATCCGGTCAACTGATCCGAAAACAGGAACGGAATACGTCCGGAATTTCAACTATCACAGTTTCGTAAACGGTGGTGCCAGCGGAGGGGTGTTGAAACTCAACGACGGCGATGTGATCATTGTACCGGAGCGTCGTCTGTTCGAATAACAAAAAGGGGGCGGGCATGAAGCCCATTCAGGCAACTAAGGCAGCGCCTTGCATAACAGGTGCGCTGCTTTTCGGATTCGGTTTTGCAGGTTCAGCATTGGCTGAAGGTTTCAGCCTGAGCGGTTTCGTGTCGGAATCTCTCGATTACACCGAAAACGCTGGACTTGATGCTGTTTCAGCGGGGGCAACCCTGACATCGAGCACCTCATTCGGGCTCGATCTACGATCGGAAACCGCTGTTTCCACATTTGGACTCAGTGCGTCGAGTTTTCTCTACGTTGCGCGCAATCCGGATGGATCGATTTCCAATGAATTGGGCTACCCAAGCCTGTCGCTGAGTTACAGCGATGCGGCGCCGACGCGTCAGTTCGCCTTTGGCGCGTCGTATCGCATTTCGCCGGCTGGCGACGGAACCACTTTCGTGGTGGACGACGTAAACGATGATGGCGTGATTGACCCCGGCGAAGTCACGGTACTTTTGACCGAAGCCAAGCAGCTTACCTTTTCATTGAATGCAAGCTACTCGACCGATCTGACATCGACGGACAGTTTACGGGTTTCTGCCCGCGCTTCTTTTGTTGATTTCGATGGGACGGACCCGGACCTGTTCCCGTCGCAGCGGCAGTCTCTGAAGGTGACCTGGAACCATCAGTTTTCCGATGATCTATCGGGCGGCGCCAGCCTTTCCGGAGCCTGGTTCAGCAACGAAGCGCCAATCCCGGTATCCAGCAATGCCACATCGTTGACTGCCAACTTGGGGTATGAGGTCAACAATCTGATGTCAGTCAGCGCCAATCTTGGCGTTTCCAAGGTTGACCGCGAAGAAGGTGCGACAGTTTCGAGCACCAACTCGCTGAATGGTGGCGCTTCGCTGGATTACGCTTTGGCCGATGGTGCGATTGGTGTCGGCTTGTCGTTCGGTGTGCGGCCAAGCGACGGCGGTATTTTGCGGCAGACTGTGTCATTGGGTGTCGATTACTCGCGTGCCATCAACGCCGCGGCCAGCCTGTCCGTGGCGGTTGACTTGACGACGTCTGGCGATATTGGCGATGCGCTTGGCAGCGGAAGCAGAAGCCTGACAATTTCTCCGTCCTACAATCATCAACTGACAGACGACGTCAGCGCCAATCTTGGTTACCGTTATAGGAATGTCAGTGGCAGCCCTGGCGCGACATCCCATGGTGTCTACCTGGGGCTGTCAAAGAGCTTCCAGTTTCTGCAGTAACTGACCTGGTCGTAATGGGCCCGGTCAGTTCGCCGCTGGAGCCTTGAGGTCGGCAAGTTCCGTTTTCGCGATTTCCATTTGAGGCAGGATAAGACCTGCCTCATCGGCTACGCGGACCGCTTTCTCGAGCAGGGAAACTGCCAGTTCTTTTTGACCGAGTTTGGCATAGGTCATACCCAAGTGGAACATGAATATCGGGTTGTCACCTAGCGCCGCTTCAGCTTTGGTGAAAATTTCCATAGCCCTTTCGTAGTCACCGCGGAGATACAGGACCCAGGCGTAAGTGTCCTGAAACGGCGGAAATTCGGTAGCACGCAAACGTTTTGACACGGTGAATGCCTTATCAAGACTTGCTTGATCTGTCCGGTGCTCTGAAAGAAGGCTGGCCAGATTGTTGGCCAGCAGATCCGAACCCGGCGTCTGCTCGTAGAGTTGGGAATATATCTCAATCGCACCCTCAAAGTCACCGGCCAGCTCGAGATCGCCAGCGCGCATGAATTGGATCCGCGACGTGTCCGCACTGTCTTTCATCCCCTGGCCAAGAATGTCGGAGCTTTCGCTGTTCCGGCCCTGGTTCATCAACAGACGTGCCAGCATGATATAACCGCCGGCCTGGGTCGGATGATCAGTGATGACCTTCCTGTATCGTGCCTCCGCTTCGTCCGGTCGGTCTGAAATCGTATAAATACCAGCCAGCAAGAGATTTGCGGTATAGTCCGACGGCGATTTCGCCAGATGTTCGACCAGGAACTTTTCGGCGATGTCCGTTTGCCCAGCTTCGAGATGGGTCTGCACAATATTGAGGAGCGTCGCATCCTTCTGCTCGCTGTCACCGCTGCTGAGCATTGTCTGCAACAGACCGATGGATTCCTCGATCTTGTTTTGGCCTTGCAGCACGGCAACGCTGATCGTGTCGGCGTCAGGGTCAATGCCGTTCGCGGCCAACCCACGGATTCGCTCGGCAGCCGCTTCTGCACCTGACCAGTTTTCCAACATTAACCGTGCATTTGCCAAAAGGATCAGCACATTCCGGTTCCCGGGGTAACGTTGCGACGATTCAAGCAGCACGCTCTCCGCGATATCGGTCTTGTCCTCTTGCATCAGCAGTCGGGCATATTCCATTGCAATTTCCGGCTGAGCGCCAGAAATGCTGACTGCCGCCGCCAAACGCTCACGCGCCAAGTCGGGACTGCCGTTCAAATCGTGGGCTTTTGCCTGCAAGACAAGCACCGATGCGTCCGTGGGATCGGCGTCCTGTGCCGCACGAAGGTCGGCAATCGCAGCGTCATAGTTATCTTGGCCGATTTTGATTTGGCCACGCATTTTCAATGCGTCAACGTTGCCTGAATCAGCGGCTATGACAGCTTCCGCCAATGCAAGCGCCTTTTCTGGTTCACCCGTTTCGAATAACAGGAAGGCGAGCAGGATAGCGCTTTCGTTCCGGTCATTGCCCTCCGCCGTCGTGTCAAAAAGCTCCTGAGCCAGAGCGATAGCCTCGTCAACCTTACCCAGTCGAAAAGTCATTGCTGCAAACGCACGGCGGAAACTGTTTTGGCTTGCTCCAGGCCTGTCTGCCAAAGACTTCAGTTCGGCGAAGGCAGCGTCAATTCCTCGTTCCTGTTCGATAAGACCAACAACATTGAGGGCGGCTTCTACATTATCGGGCTCATTTGCAGACACTTCCCGCAGCAAGCGCTCGGCCCCGCTGGCATCCCCGGTTTCCAGCATCCAGCCGATTCTGGTCTGAGTGATCTCCTCGTTTTCCGGAAATCTTGCCGCCATTTGTTCGAGGAGGGCGGTGATTTCGCTGTTCCGCTTTAATTGTTCGAGGACGGCGAGCTTGGCCAGGTAAACGGACAGTTCGCCCGGGACCAGTCTGATTGCTTCGCTGGCCAGTTCGAGCGCCTTCTCCATGCGCGAATGGTTCATCTCGTCAGAGATCAAAACCATCATGGCGCCGACGTTGGCGGGATTCGTGCTGAGTATCCCTTTAGCTATCACGACCGCTTCAACCTGGCGGTTAAGTCGCATCAAAGCCGAAGCGCGCACGGCAAGCCCATCGACGTCGCGCGGGTCTCTTGCGATGAGTTCGGCCGCGTGTTTTTCCGCTTCTTCAAAATTCTGGAATCGGAGCATTGCCTGCGAAACTGCCAGGCGCGCCGTACGATTGGCGGGAACTTGCTCCAGGACGCGCAGGTATTGGCTCGTCCCTTGATCAAAGTCGCCGCGCTCGGTCAGAATGCGAGCATATTCCAGCCGCGCTTCCA
>JAYTCN010000229.1:0-4170 GCA_043736475.1 Paracoccaceae bacterium | reverse complement strand
CCGATGGGGGTGCATACCGGCGATTCGATCACCGTCGCCCCGGCGCTGACCCTGACCGACAAGGAATACCAGATCATGCGCAACGCCAGCATCGCGGTATTGCGCGAGATCGGCGTGGAGACCGGTGGGTCGAACGTGCAATTCGGCATGGACCCGGAAACCGGCCGCATGGTGGTAATCGAGATGAACCCGCGGGTGTCGCGGTCATCGGCACTGGCCTCGAAAGCCACCGGCTTTCCGATTGCCAAAATCGCCGCCAAACTGGCGGTCGGCTATACGCTCGACGAGCTGGACAACGACATCACCAAAGTGACGCCCGCCTCGTTCGAGCCGAGCATCGACTACGTCGTCACCAAAATCCCGCGTTTCGCTTTCGAAAAATTCCCCGGTGCCAAACCCGACCTGACCACGGCGATGAAATCGGTCGGCGAGGCAATGGCGATTGGCCGCTCGTTCCACGAGTCGGTGCAAAAGGCCCTGTGCTCGCTGGAAACCGGTCTGACCGGCTTTGACGAGATCGACATTCCCGGCCACGAAGGCAGCGACCGCAAGGCTGCGATCACCCTGGCCCTGTCAAAACAGACCCCCGACCGGATACGGATCATCGCCCAGGCCATGCGCGAGGGCCTGAACAACGACGATATCTATGCCGCCACCAAATTCGACCCTTGGTTCCTCGAACGCATCCGCGAGATCGTCGTCAAGGAAGCCGAAATCCGGGCCAGCGGCCTGCCCGCCGACCCGTTCCATCTGCGCCGGGTCAAGATGATGGGCTTTTCCGACGCAAGGCTGGCCATCCTGACCGGGCAGGCCGAAACGACCATCCGCCAGACCCGGCTGAAACACGGGGTCAAGGCGGTGTTCAAACGCATCGACACCTGCGCCGCCGAATTCGAGGCGCAAACCCCTTACATGTATTCGACCTACGAGTCCCTCGCCGGGGGCTACGCCGAATGCGAATCCCGGCCCACCGACCGGGAAAAGATCGTTATCCTCGGCGGCGGTCCCAACCGCATCGGCCAGGGCATCGAGTTCGACTATTGCTGCTGCCACGCCTGCTATGCGCTGACCGAGGCGGGCTATGAGACCATCATGGTCAACTGCAACCCCGAAACCGTCTCGACCGATTACGACACCTCCGATCGGCTGTATTTCGAGCCGCTGACGCTGGAATGCGTGCTCGAAATCCTGCGGGTCGAGCAGGAAAACGGCACGCTGAAAGGTGTGATCGTGCAATTCGGCGGCCAGACACCGCTGAAACTGGCCGATGCTTTGCAAGCCGAAGGCATCCCTATCCTTGGCACTTCGCCCGACGCGATTGATCTGGCCGAAGACCGCGAGCGATTCTCGCAATTGCTGCGCGACCTCGGCCTCAAACAACCCAACAACGGCACCGCCCGATCCGAAGCCGAAGCGATGGCGATCGCCAAACGCGTCGGCTATCCGCTGGTCATCCGCCCGTCCTATGTGCTCGGCGGTCGGGCGATGGAGATTGTCCGCGACGACGAACACCTTGCCCGCTACATCGCCACCGCCGTGCAAGTGTCGGGCGACAGCCCGGTGCTGCTGGATTCGTACCTGACCGATGCCACCGAAGTCGATGTCGATGCAATCTGCGACGGCACCGACGTGCATGTCGCAGGGGTGATGGAACATATCGAGGAAGCCGGGGTGCATTCCGGCGACAGCGCCTGCTCGCTGCCGCCCTATTCGCTCAGCCGCGATGTGATCGACGAGATGAAACGCCAAACCGCCCAAATGGCGCTGGCTTTGGGCGTGGTGGGCCTGATGAACGTGCAATTCGCCATAAAAGACGGCGTGATTTACGTGCTGGAGGTTAACCCAAGGGCGTCCCGCACCGTGCCCTTCGTCGCCAAAGCCACCGGCTCGGCGGTGGCCGCGATTGCCGCGCGGGTCATGGCGGGCGAGAAACTGGCTTCGTTCCCCCATGCCAATTCCCTTCCCCCCTCAGGGGAGGGTCAGGGTGGGGGCGCTTCAGCCAGCAAACCCAAACCCCACCTCGCCTCCCCCGACACCAAACGCTTCGCCGTCAAGGAAGCCGTCATGCCCTTCGCCCGCTTCCCCGGCGTCGACACCCTGCTCGGCCCGGAAATGCGCTCGACCGGCGAAGTGATGGGCAGCGACGCCCGCTTCCCCATCGCCTTCCTGAAAAGCCAGATGGGGGCCGGGGTTGACCTGCCGACCAGCGGCACCTGCTTCATTTCGATCAAGGATACCGACAAAGGCGAGATGATCCTGGACGCCGCCCAAATTCTGGTCGCCCTTGGCTTCGATATCATCGCCACCCGCGGCACCCGCGACTTCCTCGCCCGCCACCGAATTCCGGCGAAGGCGATCAACAAAGTCTACGAAGGCCGCCCGGATATTGTCGACGCGATGAAGGATGGGAAGGTGCAGCTGGTGTTCAATACGACGGAAGGCACCCAGAGTATTTCGGATAGCCGGGGGATCAGGTCGGTCGCCCTGTACGACCGGATTCCGTATTACACCACCGCTGCGGGCGCGCGGGCTGCAGCGATGGCGATGCGGGATCGGGGGATTGGGGAGTTGGGGGTGAGGAGCTTGCAGGAGGGGTGAGTGCTGCAAAGACTACCTGTCACCCTCGCGAAGGCGGGGGTCCGCCAATGTACGACGCCACGTCGCTGCGTTGTTTCCCCTCACCTTGTATTGCTTCCGAACAAACATAAATTTATTCTGAGAAGCGACGTGTTCGCCATATAATTTTGGGAACCAGTTCACATTGCCAAGCACAGTTATCGCATTCAAGTTTATGAACCATAGGCATGTTGAGAATTTTTTGATTGGCAGAAGCATCAGAGTCGGCACGTTTCGCGAATTTCGAGGTACGGAAGACAGAGGTACCAGGTTTCTACGAATTCGATACCTGCAAGCCGAAGGTAAAATATCGAGGGCGGAAGCAGAGGAAGCTATCGACGCAATGAAGATCGGCGACAACGGCGGTATCATCGACGGGCGCGAGGCTAGCACAGAAACTTACGTTAGAAATGCCGTTTGGTCAGGGAATGTCGCCGACCAATACCCTTCGATCGCACCATTTATGGGTCGCGGAAATCCAACCAACTTCACATTGCGCGACAGCATTCTTGTTGACCGGATTCCAAACCACTACGTCTTTTGTGCTGCACAGTCAGCCACGAAAGAAGTCATAGAAGGTCTCAAAAAGGACTCAAGTAAGATAGGTGGGCGACCATACGACGTTGGCGTTCCAATATTGAACATCCCACTTTTTGCCAAGCTTGTTGGTAGGGCAATTTACGGTTCGAGAAAGATAACCGACCAGAACTTACGATACAAAGTTGCGCCAGTCAGGTATGAGTCGCGCACGGCGAGTGAAAACGACACCGTACCGCTGCGAGCAAACATCTTCATCAAGGATCCAGCGTTCTTCTATCAAGACGAATTACGGCTGGTCTGGGACAAGGAAATAAATTCGGACGAATTGTCCTTCAATTTTGAAGTGGACAAAAGTGTTCGCGAATGCTTCGGGACGCCGTTTCCAATTTAGCGAAAAAGAACCTCACTCCCCAACCCTCTTCAACATCGCAATCGCCCGCTCCGGGTCCGCCCCCACGCCGCGCTCAGCAAAAAACGCCGCCGCACCGAACGCCCCGACCTTTTCCGCCATTGCCACCGCAATGAACTGGTTCAGCGAAACGCCGTCTTGCGCCGCGTAATGTTCGGCGGCTGATTTCAACGATGCCGGCACATTCAACGAAACCCGCGCTTTCATTTTTCGATCCTTTGCAAGGCGTCGGCAGGGGTCCACAGGCCGACGCGGAATTTTTCAATCGCGGGCGTGAAATCGCGCCCATTGTGGGTCACCAAGGCGTCGGCGCGACCGTTGACCGCTGCCTCCAGCACCATTTCGTCGTTCGGGTCGCTCAACTGCGGACGCCACATGAAATGCAGATCGACCGCTTTTACCAAACCAGCGATGTCGGTCAGAAACCCCGCCATCTCGGCCCTCGTAAACCCGGTGTCAAGCAGCAAATCGCCCCTGCTCAGCACATCTTCATACTCCCAGAACAGCGGCACCGAGCACATCCAAGTGAACCGCTTTTCGAACGCTGCGATCAGCAACGCGTTGCTGCCGCCAGTCTGGCTGCGCAATGCCGAAACTACAACATT
>JAYTCN010000228.1:0-1708 GCA_043736475.1 Paracoccaceae bacterium | reverse complement strand
GCGCCATCATTGAGAGCGGCCGCACCGATATTGAAGTCGTCGCCATCAACGATCTGGGCCCGGTCGAGACAAATGCGCATCTGCTGCGCTACGATTCGGTGCATGGCCGCTTTCCTGCCACGGTTTCGGTTAGCGGCGATACCATCGATGTCGGCCGCGGGCCGATCAAAGTATGTGCGGTAAAGGACCCGAAGGAGCTTCCCTGGGCGGCAATGGGGGTCGATATTGCATTGGAATGCACCGGCATATTCACCGCCCGCGAAAAAGCGGCCTGGCATCTCGATGCGGGCGCGAAACGGGTTTTGATATCAGCCCCCGGCGAGAATTCAGACATCACTGTCGTCTACGGCGTGAACCACGCGAAAATCACCGGCGAACACAAGATCATCTCCAGCGGCTCCTGCACCACCAACTGCCTCGCGCCGGTTGCGCAAGTTCTGCACCAAGGCATTGGTATCGAACATGGCATGATGACGACCATCCATTCCTATACTGGCGACCAGCCGACGCTGGATACGATGCACAAGGATCTGTACCGCGCTCGTGCCGCCGCCCTGTCGATGATCCCGACCTCGACAGGGGCTGCCAAGGCCATCGGGCTGGTGCTGCCAGAACTCAAGGGCAAGCTTGATGGCATGTCGATCCGGGTGCCGACGCCCAACGTTTCCGTCGTCGACCTGAAATTCACTGCCTCGCGCAAAACCACTGCCGAAGAAGTCAACGCCATGCTGACAAAAGCGGCGACGACCGGGCCGCTTGCGAACATCCTCGGCGTTACCAACGAGCCGTTGGTCTCCAGCGATTTCAACCACGATCCACGTTCGGCGATTGCCCACCTCGGACTGACCAAAGTGCAGAATGACATGATGGTGCAAGTGGTGGCGTGGTACGACAACGAGTGGGGTTTTTCCAATCGAATGAGCGATGTTGCCGTCGCCATCGGCAGGACGTTGTAACCGAGTAAACAGGCATGTCGGTGCCTTCGCTCGCAATCATCATTATGGGCGTTTCCGGCTGTGGCAAGACCACGGCCGGCGTTGCGCTGGCCGAACGTCTCGGCTGCGCCTATCTCGAAGGCGACGATTTCCACAGCGCTGCCGCGCGGGCGAAAATGGGCGCCGGAACCCCGCTGACCGATGATGACCGCTGGCCGTGGCTCGACCGTCTGGGCAGCAAGATCGGCGAAGAATTCCGCCAGCATGGCCGCATCGTCGCGGCCTGTTCGGCGCTGAAAGAAACGTACCGCCAGCGCCTGCAATCCGCTGCTGGCACGCCGCTGACCTTCGTCTGGCTCCACGCGCCGTTTGACGTGCTCGAACGCCGCATGCAGGCGCGCAAAAACCATTACATGCCCGCGTCACTGCTGGCCTCGCAATTCGCAACTCTGGAGCCGCCCTCGGGCGAAAACGTGTTTGCGGTTGACGCGTCAGTGCAGACCGGGGAAATGGTTGCAAACGTTCTAAATCACTTTCCCATTGACGGGGGCTCCGATGTATCTGGTTTGCGGTGAAGCCCTGTTCGATTTCTTCCTGACCGGCGAGGACGGTCCGGGCGCGGCGCATTTCGATGCCCGCGCTGGCGGCTCGCCGTTCAACGTCGCCATCGGCCTGGCACGTCTGGGTGAAACCGCCGGAATGATGACCGGACTGTCGGATGATTTGATGGGCGAAAGGCTGGAGGCTGTGCTGGCCAAAGAGGGCGTCAGCCG
>JAYTCN010000227.1:0-4177 GCA_043736475.1 Paracoccaceae bacterium | reverse complement strand
ACCTCTTCACCGGTTGCCTGCAGAGCCGCGGATACCGTCGCGCCAGCGGCAAGAAAATCGCTGTTGAGCACGGAAAACACCGCGTCCGGATCGCCGGTCACCAGCAACACGCCTTGCGGAACCTCGACCGAGCCGATGCCCGAATCCAAAGCGCCCGTCGGTTCAAATCCTTCCTCGGGTGATCCAACGAACAGGGCCGCGCGGCCGGGATGACCGGCCAGCAAGTCCAGAAGCAGGCTCAGCGACGGCGCGTTGAATTCGACCGTGACCTGATTGTCGGCTTCCAGATCCACCGGCGCTATCCAGGTATCGTCACCGGCATTCAGCACATGACCGGCATAATGCACCACCACCCTGTCGGCGTCCGACAGGAAACCGGCAAAGTCCGAAATCAGGTTGAACATGCCGGCTTGATCGAGGTTCTTGCCCGAAATCACCCGGTAGCCCTGTTTGGCGAAAGCCGCGATCAACCGGTCCTGGTTGCGCTCGACCCGGCTGATCGAATCGGCATTGTCATAGTCTTCGTTACCGATAATCAGCGCCACGTCGGCGGCGCCGGCGAGAGTGCTGGCAAAAGCCAGCGCCGATGTGGTTGCAAACAGCCGGGTGAACAAAGGCATTTCTCGTCTCCTGCAGGCCAAGTTGTCGCCATGATAGCACACCCATCCGGCGTGTCCGGTCATCTTCGCTCACGAACCGGTTATCGGTGCCATCGCATGGCGGAAATCCGCGAGTCCGGGTCAAAGGCGCGATGGCCGAAGAAAAGTGTCGCTGCAGGTCGGTCCGCCAAGGCAACAACCCCCGACGCGCTCAAGAACAATTGCCAGTGTGATCGCGCCACCGGCGCTTTCCTGGCAAACGCCGCGCCGGTCAGCAGGGCAATATTGGCCCGGTGGCCGGGGTCGCGAACCGAGGTATAGCGCAGCACCTGCGCCCCGGCCTGCCGTGCATCATCCGCCAATTGCTGGGTCGGGCCATGATCGCCGGGATCGGTCCACAGCGGCGCGTCAACATTCAGCGGTGGCCCGCCAAGGTCGAGCAGATGCTGCGTCGCGTACCTGATCTGGATTGCGGTGAATTCCAGCGCGTTGCGCGGCCACGGCGTTGCCGGACTGTCGGCAAAAAACAGCAACCGGTAAAACGCCGTTTCCGCCACCGCCGTGCCGATATTCGTACTGCAATAAAAAACCCCCGGCGTAACCCCGGCCCGGCGAAACCGCGACCCGTTGGGGTATTGGCCATGGCGAAATGGCGAATAAAGCAAATAGTCGAGCCCGCGACAGTCGACCGGAACGGCCGGCTTGCTGTCTTCCAGTATGCTTTCGAGCGCCGCGTATTCGGCCAAACCATCGACCAGTTTCAGGGTCGAAATCCGGTGCTGCGCTTCGACCAAACGCCAGGCGGCGCCCGATGCCGGCCGCAGCTCAGAGCGGAGCGCGTCGGGCGTCCAGATAGCCAAGAACCTGCACCAATCCGTCGATCCGTTTCATCCGTTCGGCCGGCACACCACCCAGCGCGACATTCTCGGATCGCAACCAAATCCGTTCCGCATCTGCGTCACCACCCAAAATGGCGTCGAGCGAGCGGAAGACCCGCACCAGCAGGGCACCCAGTTCAAAAGATTTGTCGTTGGGCTGCAAAACCAGACCGGCGCGCATCCGCGATACGCTGGCGGGCGACAAGCCGATGACTTGCGCCAGTTCGGCGCCGGTCAACCCCAGAATCTCTGCCGTCCGCAGCACCGCTTTGCTCAGGGCCGCGCCCCGGTCCGGTTCCGGCCGGGCAGGGAATGTTCGCTGTGCGCGCATTTGCCTTACTTTCCTGTGAAATTCTATATAGAATAAATTTCCTCTGAAAGCAAGAGAAGCCCCGGTCAGCAGCAGAACCAGAACCGCAACCCGAAAAAATATGGTCACGCCCGGCCAAGGAATCCCCTAGCATCCGCGTCTGACAGTTTCAGGATGGCAATGGACGACAGCGACAGCGAAATGGCGATCAGGGCAGCGCAGGGCGACCGGCGGGCTTTTGAAGACCTGCTTGCGCGCAACTACGATCGTATGTTTCGCCTGGGTTACCGGGTTTTGGGCAGCCGCGCCGAAGCCGAAGATCTTGCCCAGGAAGTCTGCGCCGCCCTGCCCGGCAAGCTGAAAGGCTTTCGCGGCGACGCGCGGTTCTCGACCTGGCTCTACCGCGTGGTCCTGAACGCCGCCCGGGACCAGTTGCGACGCAAGTCGGCGCAGCACCGGGCCAACAGCAGCTGGGGTCATGTCGAGGTTCTGCACCGCGAAAGCCAGGCGCAGCGCCGGGCGGAACTGGATTGGCTCAACCGCGCCCTGGCGCAACTGAACGATGACCTGCGCCAGACGGTGGCGCTGGTTCTGGGCGAAGACATGTCGCACGCCGCTGCCGGTCAGGTGCTGGGCCTGTCCGAGGGGACCGTCAGCTGGCGGATGAGCGAAGTGCGCAAAGCATTGAAATCATTGGCCGCCGAGGAGGCGAGGTTCGGATGAACGACGAACTTGACCGGCTGCAAGCCGCATTGAAGCAGACAATTCCCGGCATCGACGAAACGGCCAAGGTCCAGGCAATACGGGCCGGGATGACAAGTTTTGACCGGGTTCACCAAGGATCGGATGCGCAGCCGCGTCCTTCTGCCAAGGCGTCGCGTTTTGCGGCGCCAGTGCAGCAAGGATTGAAAACCATGTGGATACGAATAACCTCCCGCCCGTTCCTGTTGGCCAGCACCAGCTTTGGCACCATCGCTTTGGCCCTGGTCATCACCCAGCAAAATTGGCCGTCAAGATTGCCACCGGTTGGCGCGGACGCGGTGACTGTCACCGATGCCGGAAAAGAAGCGCCAAAACCCGAAGCCGCCGCCCCGGTTCCGCCGGCAGCGCTTGGTGGCCAGCGCAGCGACGATTCGGCGCAGCTGCCCGGCGCGGTCGAGGAAAAATCCGCCATCGCCGCAGCCCCGGCGCTGTCTGCCCCGCAAGCCGCACCTGCGCCCGGGCCGCTTGAACTGGGTCTGGCCGAAGGCCGCCTGCGCGACGAAAACGCCCAGGCCGCCACGAACGAGCGGTATTTGACCCTCGAATCCGGCACGGTGATCGATGGGCTGTCGGGTGACTTTGCTGCCGGTGCGCCGATGCCCGCCATCACCCTGCAAGAAGCCGACTCCGACCACTACCGCGTCCCGCAAGACCTGCCATCGGGCGACGTTTTCACCGCGGCGCAGCCCAATCCGCTGAAAGTCACCGCCCAGGAGCCGGTTTCGACCTTTTCGATCGACGTCGATACCGCGTCCTATGCCTACGTCCGCTCGGCCCTGCTCGACGGCTATCGCCCGCAAGCCGATGCGGTGCGGGTCGAGGAACTGGTGAATTATTTTGATTACGATTACCCAAAACCACCGCGCGGCGAGGCACCGTTCCAGCCCAGCGTTTCGGTCACCGCTTCGCCCTGGAACCCCGGCACCAGGCTGGTCCATATCGCCATTCAGGGCTATTCCGCCGATGACGAGGCCCGGGCGCCGGCCAATCTGGTATTCCTGATCGACACCTCGGGCTCGATGGAAGACGCCAACAAGCTGCCGCTGCTGGTGCAGTCCTTCCGGCTGATGCTGGCCAGTCTGCGCGCCGACGACCGGATCGCCATCGTCACCTACGCCGGTTCGGCCGGGCTGGTGCTGGAACCGACCCCGGTTTCCGACCAGCGCAAAATCCTCGCCGCCCTGCAGAACCTGTCGGCAGGTGGGTCAACCGCCGGGGCGGAAGGTCTGCAACAGGCCTATGCCGTGGCCGAAGCCATGGCGGGCGACGGCACTGCCCGGGTCATTCTGGCCACCGACGGCGATTTCAACGTCGGCATCTCCGACCCGGACCAGTTGAAAACCTACATCGCCGAAAAGCGCGACACCGGGGTTTTCCTGTCGGTCCTCGGTTTCGGCCGCGGCAATTACGACGACGCCACGATGCAGGCGCTGGCGCAGAACGGCAACGGCCAGGCCGCCTATATCGACACCCTGGCCGAGGCGCAGAAAGTGCTGGTCGAAGACGTTGCGGCGACACTGGTTCCCATCGCCAATGATGTGAAAATCCAGGTCGAATGGAACCCGGAAACCGTCGCCGAATACCGGCTGATCGGCTATGAGACCCGGGCACTGGCGCGGGAAGATTTC
>JAYTCN010000226.1:0-4184 GCA_043736475.1 Paracoccaceae bacterium | reverse complement strand
ACGGAGGATGCGACGCGGGCGGCTGAAAGTCCTTGGCGCAAACCTGAAGATGTCTGAATCCTTCTGAATTTGAGCTGAGACCGGATTTCGTGTTATGCAGTTGCAGTCAGGGGAACGGCGCAAATTGGACACGGCATTCGGACCATACCGGCTGAAGCGGCAGGAAAGGCGGATCGAAGGACCGGACGGGGTCATTGAGCTTTCGGCGCGCTCCTTCGATCTGCTCTGCGTGCTGCTGGAAGGGGCGGGCGAGGTCGTGACCAAGGATGCGCTTTTCGCCGCTGTCTGGCCCGGTGTGATTGTGGAAGAGAACACGCTGCAGGTCCACATCTCGGCCCTGCGCAAGGCGCTGCCCCCGGACATGATCGCGACGGTTCACGGTCGCGGCTACAGATTTGCCGGGCCGATGCCGGTGGAGTTGAGCGCGGATGCACCCACGGCGCGCGCCGGGATCCGGGATCGCAAGCCGGTCATTGTCGTGCTGCCGTTTGAGAACCTCAGCGGCGATCCCGAACAGCAATATTTCAGCGACGGCATCACCGGCGATATCACCGACCGGTTGGTCCGCTTCCGCAAGTTCGCGGTGATTGGCCAGTATTCCGCGTCGATGTTTCGCAGTGCCTCTCCGGATTTTGCGGCGATCCGTGCAACGCTCAAAGCCGACTTTGTCATCACCGGAACCGTAAGGCGCGCCGGCGAGCGCATCCGCATCACCTTGCGCCTGTCCAATCTGGAAACCGGAGAGGCCATCTGGGCCGAGCGATACGACCGACCGATCTCTGATATCTTCGCGCTTCAGGACGAGATCAGCGAACTGGTCGCCAGCACGATTGCCCGTCACCTCGATATCGAGATGAATGTGCGGATCGCCAGCCGGACAACCCCCAACCTGTCGAGCTATGCTCTCACCTTGAAGGGCTATTGGCAGTTCAGGAAGCTGACGCTGGAGAGCAGCATGGAGGCGCGGCACAGTTTCGAGCAGGCCATCGCCCATGATCCTTCCAACGCCGAGGCAATCGCGTGGCTGGCCGTGACCCATTGCGAAGAATGGGTTCATGATTTCAATGTGGAACATGCGATCACGGGGGCGGCCCTTGCAGCCAAGGCAACAGCGCTTGATCCCATGAACGCCACGTGCCGACACCTCGAAACTTGGGCTTTGCTCTGCGTCGGCAATCGCGAAGCGGCTTTGCTTTGCAGCGAGAACGGCATAGCGCTGAACCCGGGTGATCCTGCCATGCAGGCCATCCGGGCGCTGGTTCTGGCCTATGATGGCAGATGTGGCGAGGCGGCTGACATGATGGCGCAGGCTTTCCGGCTCGAACCGTTGCCGCCGCCATGGTTCGCGGAATTCAAAGGCGTGATCGCCTTCGCCGAAGGCCGCTATGAAGAAGCTTTGGCGGGCGTCGAGCACCTGGATTTCGCCTGGGACAACATGTACGCGCTGGCCTGCTATGCTCACCTTGAACGACCAGAGCCAGCGAAGGCATTGCTCGCGCAGATTAAGGAGATGGGCCGCGCAACTGACTGGCAACGCGGAATCTCATGCCAACCATTCCGGGATGCCAAAGTCCGGGACAGGTTGCGGGAAGGCGTCTTGACGGCCTTGTCATGGGGCAGGGCATGACGGACCTTGCGTTCGGATCTTTCCGCCTGAAGCGGCAAGAACGACTGCTTGAGGGGCCTGACGGGCCGGTTGAGTTATCCGCCCGCGCGTTCGATCTTCTTTGCGCGCTCTTGGACGCGGCGGGCGAGACCGTTACCAAGGATGCGCTCTTCACCGCAGTCTGGCCCGGCGTGATTGTGGAGGAGAACACGTTGCAGGTCCACATCTCGGCGCTGAGAAAGGCGCTGCTCCCGGATATGATCGCGACGGTTCACGGGCGCGGCTACAGATATGCCGGACCTGTGCCAGAGCCGGTCAGAACGGCGGCAATCCCGGTTTCGGGTCAGCCCCGGTCGGACAAGGGCCCGGTGATTGTCGTGCTGCCCTTGGCCGATCTGGGCGGCGATCCAACCCAGCAGTATTTCTGCGACGGAATCACTCAGGACATCACCGACAGGCTGACGCGGTTTCGGGTGCTTTGCGTCATTGGACTTGATTCCGCGGCGCTAGGGCAGAACACGACACCCAATGTCGAAGCGATCCGGGCCTCGACCAATGCTGATTTCCTTGTATCCGGCAGCATCCGCCGTTCAAAAACCCGCATCCGCATTGCGGTGCGTCTGACCTACGCGGCGTCGCACACCTCGGTCTGGGCCGAGCAGTATGACCGGCCCATCGCAGACCTCTTTGATTTGTAGGACGAGGTTGCCGACATGGTGGCCGCAACAATCGCGCGGCAGCTGGAAATCGAGATTTCCAGCCGATCAATGCGCCAGCATCCGGCTAGTCTGAAGATCTACGACCTCACACTGCGGGGGGTGGGCCACTACTTTACCTTTACGCGGGACAGCATGAATCAGGCGATCGCCTGTTGCGAACAGGCCTTGGCCGAAGACCCGGACTATCGGGAGGCACTGGTTTGGCTCGCCATTTCGAAATGCGCGCGTCATGAAGTAGACTTTGATCTTGATGACCTTCGAGTGGGGATGGATTTGATGGAAAGGGTCATCAAACTTGACCCGACAGATTCGCGACCATTTGTGGGCCGCAGTATTGCTTTGTGCAATGTTAACAGGTTGGAAGAAGCGCGCAGCTCGGTTGACCATGCGTTGCGGCTCAATCCGAGTGACTATTATGCCCATGCGCAGCGCGCGATCATCTCCATCTTTGAAGGCGATCACGCGCAGGCGCATGAATGGCTGCACAGTGTCAGCAGGCTGATGCCCAACCCACTGCCTTGGGTCGCACAATATGTGTCGCTGATGGCCTTTCAGGAACAACGCTTTCGCGATGCTATCCCCGCTCTGTCGCCCTGTTCCGAGTTGGCCTGGCAGATGATGTATCTGATTGCCTGCCACGGTCATCTTGGCGAACGGGACGAGGCGCAGGCCATTGTCACCCGCTTTGCCGCTCAGGGCCGGGTGCATGATTTTCATGCCGCCGCCGCGCGCGAGCCCTATGTTGACCGCGCGGCCCGCGAACGGCTTGCAGAGGGGATCAGGCTGGCGCTTGGGTAGGCCGCCCGCCGCCCGCGATCTTGATCCGCTTGGGGCCGGATGTCGACTGGCTGAAGCGGTGCAAAAACCAGTCCGATACAGCGGCGCGCGCTTGATTTCCCGAAGCAGGAAGCACAGGCTTGGTGCAGTCTTCAGGAGGAATGCGAATGACCGATGCAGCAACCTATGCCGAGATTGCCGAGGTTGTCCGAACCTATGTCGAAGGCATGTGCCAGAATGATCCCGCCAAGCTGCGGACGGCGATGCACGAGCGGGCCTGCAGCATCGGCCATTTTGACAACGGGTTGGAATGGGATGGACGGGAGCGGTTCATCACCATAGTTGGCGAGTCCGTCACAGTACCCGATCCGGCCCCCTGGTTCCGGATCAACGCCCTTTCTGTGGCAGGCGACGTGGCGACGGTGCAGGTTGAGGATATCTTTCTGGGTCAGCGCTACGACGACATCCTGACACTTTTGCACCATGAGGGGCGGTGGATGATCGTCGCCAAGGTGTTCTACCTGCGGCCTGCGGGTTAGCAGGCCGGGGCGCAAAGCGCTTTGGGTCAGCGGGCGCAGGATTTGTATTGTCCGGCACCTGAACGCAATCGAGCAAGGCAGCGGACGGCCCGCTAAGACCTGGCCCGTTGCACTGGGCGAGGGTCAGCCATCTGGACTCACCTCCGCCCGCAAGAGGGCGATCAGCCGGTCCCCTTCATCGGCGGTCAGTTTGGGCAGATGCGGGCAGGGTTCATACCACGGCAGTTGCGTATCGGCGTAGATGTGCCGGGTCATCCGGGCCTCGGACGGTTGATCAAGTGTGCCCACGGAAACATTGGTCAGCCAATCATCCTCGGGCGCCAGCGCCTGCCAGACGATCCGCGAGCCACATTCGGCGCAGAACCCGCGCTTGCCGCTGGCGGAGGACACGTAATATCTCGGTTCCGCCTTCAGGTATTTCAGCGTGCCTGCCTTGATCAGGACGGTGATTTCGGCAGGTTGGCCGGTGCTGCGCTGGCAGATGGTGCAATGGCAGATATAGCCGTTGTGCAAAAAGACTTCGGCCTCATACCGCACAGCGCC